>DNWZ01000140.1:2382-5748 GCA_003506095.1 Planctomycetaceae bacterium
GGCCGGCGGCTAAATGAACAGCGAAATTGAAGAGGTGGTAGCCGAACGGGTCGAGCTCATGAGCGGAATAGTTCAAGGCAAGCGAAAGGTAAAACCAGGGACGTTGCCCGCTGAACCAAGTTGGTGGCCACAAAGAGCGGATTTTCTCGGACTCGATGATGTTGTAGTAGTCATCAAAAACGAACGCACCTTCGAAACTGTTCGCGTACACGAGCAGCGTCAGTGCGATTAGAAAAACTAATCCATTGGCGTGAGCGATAGGAGAGCTGGATTCCGAGGTCATCACTGAAATCTGTCCCGATAAAGAACGGGCATGGATTCGGGACCGACCGCCTCATTGAGAGTAAACGTCCAGCGTCCGACATCACGCCGGCGAAGCCCACCGGGAATTTCTTCCGACGTCGCGTTCCAAGTGTCCGAAAGCGACTTCAGTGAATGGTTCGTAACAATGCAAGGAACATCATCAAAATGAAAGACACCCGCAAAGCTGTTTTCGTAAGCTAGTAGCCCAGCCACGACAAGCATCACGGCGAACATAAAAACGGTGCGAAACGACTCGCGCGACGCCCCATTCGACGTCACCACATCGGTTGGTCGCTCAGGGGAGTCAATCGTGATCGCGTCGTCGCTGGAGGTCATCAGCTTGGTTGCAGGGGAAGAAGTGTTTGAGAATGGTTAAGGGTTACTTCGCATGGGTAACGCGAATAAGTCAGAGTTTGCTGAACACGATGACTAATCCCGGCCCGTTAAAGCTTTCGGGGTTGTGGCATCTGTGGCTTGCGCCATTTTTTATCTTCTCGATCCGATCGACGCTTCCGCCGGGCTTGCCCCGGTCGGGGCGGCGGATTTTCTGTGGGTGCTGTTGTAGCTTTCACTTGGGATCTCACCGGGGAAGGCCCTCTTGGTCCTACACATCTTTTTTGACCCCCACGAGCTCGTCTCGTGGGTGAATAAGGTTCGCAAGCTAGACAACGCCCTCTCCCAGTCTTCCGATTTTGCCTTGTGCTCGCCGCCTCAGGCGGCGAGCACAAGGCAAAATCGGGGGTTTGCGGAAACTTCGGGTTGTTTCTAGCTTGCGACCCTTAGCTTCCTGCCAGACGAGCTGGCAGGGGAGCAATACAAGATGACTTGGGTAGGATAAAGAGGGGCAAGCCTCGAAGAAATCGTTTGTCGCGTCCGCGCCGGCAATCGATGAACCACGAGGCAACAAAACGCGAAGACCGAAGAGGTGCCTTGCGATACTCATTTCTTTATTTGATCCACATAATCCAGTAATGTCACAAGAGAAGCAACTGATTTAACTTAGAAATACACGTCAAAAGGTGAGCGAATTGAAATTATGCTCGAGGACTCTAGTCTCTGACGCGCTCGAAAGACACCCAGTTGTTTTCCGGAGTTCCGGTCAATTGAACATCATACTCCGGAGCAGCAGCCATCGGATCTAAGGGATCAGTAGCGGGACGCCGCGTAAAAACCCTCACCTGATATACATCATTGGCGATTGCCCGAGTAAGTATGTCACCTTGCAGGACAACAGTCGGATTTGGCTTCGCTGGATCGAACATTGTGACGGAAACCACTTGCCGAACGATCAATCGTTCAAACGCACCGTTTTTGTATAAGCGTAGTTCGAGTTCGTGTGACTCAACCCATTCGTCAGCATCGTCACCGGGATCACCGGGGTCGTCGAATACTTGAAACTCAGCGGAAACGCTTACCCGCCAGACGCCATCATCGTTGGGCTGCAACCATAGTACGTTCTCTGCAAAGTCGTTGTCAGCGGATACAGGGATAACATCGCCTATAAAGTAACGTCGCAACTCATCAGTCGAACGGTCAATCACTTGCCGATCGAAGTTCAATACCTGATCTTGCATGCTCTCGTACGCATTGGGATGAACGAAAGGAGCGACGGCAATGTCCGCAGGGTGAGCAACGACCGATTGATCGACCAAGGAAGGAAAAGGGATGGCGATTTCGTCCGCCTCGTACTTGACTGCGATCGGGTTGAGATGCGCACCCATCCGAAACAACGAGCTAGTTTCGAACACCATTCTAAATGGGCGAACCGTACGGGCGGGTATCGGTGGCGGTGAACCATCCGGTCCAACTGGCCCAACCGGCCCGAGTTCTAGCTCTCCAAGACCAAGCTGACCTCTTGACGAGGATGACCAGTACTCTGAATTGATTGCCGGAGGAGTTTCATAGAATAAGTCATAGCCTGCAGGCAAGGCTCCGATCGCACTGCTAACTGCGTCATTGCCCTCGTCATCCACTTCTACTAAAGATTGGTTTTCGGCGCGCTGTGACACAGCCGGCTGTGAAGGGTGAAACATAATCACGCGAAACTGAAACCCATCACCGTCCTGATCCTTACCGATGACTACCGGCGCTACCCAATTTTGTGAAACGGGAAAAAAGAAGTCTGGATTAATTGAAGTGATGTTGAAGGTTCGATCGATGCCGTTTGAGTTTGGACCAGGAAGAAGCGGTACCAAGACGGTCCGATTGCCAGTTTGCGTATTCGTGACAACCGCCCCTGGAAATCGAAAGCCACCCTGTTGCCCATCAACAACGATGTCCGGATCAAAGATGTACTGCCCCAGCAGCGAGCGGTTGATTGCTGGCAAGGGGAGATCCTTCCGGTCGTTCCATTGATTTTGCGATAGAATTAGCCATCTTTCTTCGTAGAGAACACGACCGTCAACTGGGTCTGGGTACTCATTGAGAAACCGATAGACCTGTCGAGCGGTTACGTTCTCAAAGTCGTCGTCCACAAAAAATGGATCGGGATCGTCTGGGTCCATTGTGAAGTGGGTGACGAAATTCTCCTTAATGAACAGCGGATGTCCATCCAACTGCCGACCAGCATTCTCGGTGGAGATGTTGTTCTGAAATGACCCAAGCGCCATCACTAAGATGGCCATCAATCCAGTCACTAACATCACCATCACGATGCTGACAAATGCGAACTCGATCAGCGCTTGACCGCGGCGGTGATGCGATCGGGAAACGCCGCGGAAAGATGGTGGATGGTGCGACATGGCATTTATTGAGCTGCTCGTGTTGATGCACAATATTTGCAAGTAATTTAGCATGAGTTCGCCTCAACTTTCAACGAGTCGAATTGGAATTCACTGGCAGGTTGGATATCGATCGGGTGGAACGGACTTGTGGATGCCGTGAACGCCGGTGAGTTTCCGCGTCTTGGCTTGCCGATGACTTGGACTCGATCGCCGATGGAAAGCATGCTGCAACCGGCGGCAATCTCCAACGTTGCGTGAGGCCGACCGTGTCGGGATGCGGCTGTTCGCCAAGGTCCGACGGCGAAACGAACGTCCAGGACGGTTCCCCCGGCGTCGAGAA
>DNWZ01000615.1:0-9014 GCA_003506095.1 Planctomycetaceae bacterium
GCGATCGCACAACTGCTTGCGGGAACCCCTCGTCGCACCTTTTAATAGCGGTTCGTCGTTCGACGACTTGCCCACTATCCACTTTTCGCAAATCCCACCTCCGCTGAATCATCGGTGAAACTCATGAGTGTAAATCGATACACGCATTCCCCCCAATACCCTTCGGTTAGGCGGATGATCAATCTGCTGTGCCTCACCGCAGTCCTGCTACTGATAGTCGCCAAATCCCATTTCGCCAAAGCCGAAGACGAACCGAGGTCTGTTCCGGCAACGAAACAAAAAACGGTACTGATGATTGCCGGCAAGCCGAGCCACGGCTTCGGCTCACACGAGCATTACGCCGGTTTAAGGATTTTGGCAGAAACCTTGCAAGCATCTGTGCCCAAGCTTGACATAAAGGTCGTTAGGGGATGGCCCGAAGATGACGCTGTGATTCAGTCGGCTGATTCAATAGTCATTTATTCCGATGGCGGCGGGGGGCATCCGGCCATCCCGCATCTTGAACAGCTTTCGAAGAAGCTGGATCGGGGCTGCGGATTGGTTTGTATTCACTATGCCGTGGAAGTACCTAAAGGTGATCCTGGCCAGGCCTGGCTGAAGTACCTCGGCGGATACTTCGAAACTCATTGGTCCGTCAATCCACATTGGAAGGCAGACTTTAAATCTTTGCCCCAGCATCCGACCAGTCGCGGCGTTGACCCGTTTGCAATCCAAGACGAGTGGTATTTTCACATGCGATTTCCGGATGGCATGAAAGGCGTTACGCCAATCCTGCAGGCGATCGCACCCGAAGATACGATGCGACGCCCAGATGGCCCCCACAGCGGCAATCCCGATGTTCGTCGATCCGTTGGTGCGGGAGAGCCCCAAACCGTCGCCTGGACCTTTGATCGCCCTGACGGTGGACGCTCCTTCGGTTTTACAGGAGGCCATTTCCATTGGAATTGGGGAAATGACGATTTCCGCCGACTTGTTGCCAATGCCATTGTTTGGACCACTGGCGATGATGTTCCCACTCAAGGGGTCGGCGTCAAACGGTTGTCGGTCGAGAAGTTGTTAGAAAATCAGGATTTTCCAAAACCGAACAACTTTGATGCTGATGCAATTGCGCGCCAGCATGACCTAACGATGATTCATACCAATGCTGTTCAAACCCCCGTTGCAACAAAGCCGGCCAACGCCCAGGCCAACCCAAGGCAACTTTTCCTGTCACCTTCGGTTACGCCCAAAACAGCCGGTCACAGCATCAAAATCGAAGCGGACGTGAAAGGCGTTCGTGATCTTTTCTTAGTCGTCACCGATGCGGGTGACAGTTTCGCTTGCGACTGGGCTAACTGGCTCGATCCTCAATTGGAAGGCCCTGCAGGTAAGCTGTCGTTGGTTGGACTGCCTTGGGTTCGTGCAACCGCCGGTTGGGGTGAAGTTCGCAAAGGTGCCAATGCGACTGGTGGCACGTTGAGTGTTGCTGGTCAAGAAGTCTCCGTACCTGGCATTGGGACTCATGCCAACAGCGTGATCCATTATAGGCTGCCCGATGGTTATGTGAGGTTTACGGCAACCGGGGCGCTGGACACTGGCGGGACGAAGCAAAGCGGCGGTCAAGCGGCAAGCGTTCGTTTCGCCCTCTTCGCCGATTCCGAACCCAAGATCGATGGAATTGATAAAAAAATCGCTGGCGCTCTGCGTGACCCTAGCGAGGCGGTTGCTGGACTGGAAATCGGCGATGGGTTGCAGGCAACCTTGGCTGCGCACGAACCGACAATCAAAAGCTTGACCAATCTCGATATCGACGATCGTGGACGCGTTTGGGTTTGTGACGTGATGAATTACCGTCGCAATGCGGGTTCTCGCCCCGAAGGCGACCGGATTCTGATTCTGGAAGATACCGATGGCGACGGTGTGATGGATACCGAAAAGGTTTTTTATCAAGGGAAAGAGATTGATTCAGCCATGGGGATCTGTGTCCTTGGTAACGAAGTGATCGTTTCCGCCGCACCGTATATATGGCGATTCATTGACGACAATGGCGACGATGTGGCGGATCGAAAAAACGCTATGTTCACACAAACAGGCCAACCCCAGCACGACCATTCAAACCACTCGTTCGTCTTTGGTCCCGATGGAAAACTGTATTGGAACTTTGGTAACACCGGCCAACAGGTAAAAGACGCCAACGGCAAGGTCGTTGTCGATATTCACGGTCGCCCGGTAATCGACAACGGTAAACCATTCTTTGGTGGAATGGTGTTCCGATGCGAACTTGACGGCAGTCGGTTCGAGGTCCTGGCCCATAATTTTCGCAACAATTGGGAAACGGCAATCGATTCTTTCGGCACCTTATGGCAAAGCGATAACGACGACGACGGAAACCGTGGCACGCGTATCAACTTCGTCATGGAACATGGCAATTACGGATACCGCGATGAAATGACCGGGGCGGCATGGCAGGTCGAACGCATCAATATGGAAAGCGAAATCCCGCTTCGCCATTGGCATTTGAACGATCCGGGAGTCGTTCCCAATGTATTGCAAACCGGCGCGGGTTCGCCCTCAGGAATTTGTGTCTATGAAGCCGATTTGTTGCCCACGCGGTTTCATAATCAAATGATTCACTGCGATCCAGGTCCAAATGTTGTGCGTGCCTATCCGGTCCAACCCGATGGCGCAGGGTACAGCGCTACGATTGCTCCTCTGCTGACCGGAACGAAAGACAATTGGTTTCGCCCTGCGGACGTTTGCGTCGCGCCCGACGGGTCGTTGTTTGTGACCGACTGGTACGATCCGGGCGTCGGCGGACACCGCCAAGAAGACGTTGATCGTGGGCGTTTGTTTCGAATCGCGCCGCCAGGGATGAAGTACACCGTACCGAAGTTTGATTATTCAACCGCGGAAGGTGCTGCCCAGGCGTTGCGAAGTCCCACAATGGCGGTCCGTTATAAAGCTTGGACCAGTTTGAATAAAATGGGCGCCGCGGCGACCAACGCGCTCGAAAAACTTTATGCCGATCCCGATCCACGCATCCGTGCAAGAGCCCTTTGGTTACTTGGCAAGATCGAAGGGCGTGGCGAAGAAACCGTGCTTCGTGCGTTGAAAGATACCGATCCGAATATTCGCATCACAGCGATTCGATTGATGCGACAACTCGATTTAGTGCCATCAAAAGTTCTGTCCAACATCGCCGATGATCCTTCGCCAGCGGTACGTCGCGAAGCGCTGGTGGCGATACGCTATGACACCAGCGACCAGATGCCGGCGCTTTGGACACGATTGGCCAGTCGCTATGACGGCAAAGATCGTTGGTACCTCGAAGCGATCGGAATCGCTGCGGATGTTCGTGCAAGCGAATGTTATCAAGCTTTCTTAAGCAGTGTCGGTGACAAATGGAACCAGCCAGCCAATGCAGATATCGTTTGGCGAATGCGTGCCCCTGAGGCGATTGAACAAATTGTTCAGTTGATCGCCGATCCGAGCATGAGCATCAAGGATACTGATCGTTATTTCCGCGCGCTCGACTTTCATTCGCCTGAAAAGCGTTCGCCGATTCTTCAAGCCAAGTTTGTCAATGCAGAGTATGCCAAGTCTGCTAAAGATGAAGAATCACAATCCCGGAACGACCAAATCCTGATTCGTGCGTTGGAGCGAACAATCGGCAATCCCGCACAGCAACCCGCCGAAATTGGTGAGGTGATCTCGCGTCATTTACAACGTTTGCGAGGAACAGCCGAGTTCCTAAAGATGGTCGAAAAGTACGGATATGACGGTGTCAACGATGACTTGTTGGCGATGGCGTTGGCGGTTGAAAACGATTCGTTATCGGTCGACTCGGTCCGTGTCTTGGTTAAGAGCGACTCGGGAAAACGTTTGGTCGGCGATTCGATTCGGTCGATGCCTGAGGGGCAATCGGTTCGCTTGACGCGTTTGCTGGGCCTGCTCGCGACCCAACCGGCCGTGGAGATATTAGCCGGATTGGTCGGCGACGGCGAAATCGTATACCCCGTGCGATCCGTTGCGGTGCGTGGCTTGTCGGGCAACATGATAGGGGCGAAACGGTTGTTGAAGTTAGCAGAAGAAGCCAAATTGGCGCCAGATACTCGGTTGTTGGCCGGTGGATTACTGGGACGAAACGACAACCCGGAGATTCGCACAGCGGCACTCAGCGTACTGCCACTGCCAACCCAAGCCGATTCGGTGCCAGTGCCAGCGATTGACGAATTGGTGCGTTTGGCGGGCGATGCCCAGCGTGGGGAAGCACTGTTCCGAGGCAAGGCCACGTGCAGCAATTGTCATATTGTCAATCAATTCGGCAAGCAGGTCGGCCCTGACTTGTCGGAGATCGGCAGCAAGCTGTCATCCGAAGCGATGTATGTTTCGATCCTCGACCCCAGTGCTGGGATCAGCCACAACTATGAGACCTACATCGCGCTGCTGGATTCGGGTCAAGTCCTCAGCGGCGTGTTGATTTCACAAACCGACGATCTGGTGATCTTGAGAACCGCCGAAGCGATCGATCGAACGCTTGCCGCTAACGATATCGTCGAAATGAAGAAAAGCGAAAAGTCGACCATGCCCGAAGGATTGCATCAAACGGTGGACCGACAAGGTCTGGTCGATATCGTTGAGTATATGACCACATTGCGAAAGAAAGATTGACCCAGGGTAGCGGAAAGACTTCCGTACGGATGACAAAGAAGTGAAACAAGCCCGGCGGAATCGTCTGGCTTGTTTCGTTTGAGTCCATTCGCGATCTTTTAATCCAAGGTTTCTAACGTCCCAATGAGAGCGATCGGATTAATCGCTGAACAAACGACACGCAAATTCTTTTGCCGGTTTGTGCCGCAGTGACAAAATGTGAAGGACTTACATTCCGATTTTTCGACTCGCGATGTGCATCTGCAGCATAGGATCCAAAGCTGGCGTCGAAATTCTTATCGTTCATTTCGGATGCCAGTTCCACCAACAACTGGCACAATTCGTTCGCGTTGCCACGACCGGACCTCGCGACGATCTGCACCAGCCGGGGGCTGATTTTTGGCACACCGAATCCGATCATATTCTCAATTAACCGTACAGACTGGCGCTCGTCCAGTGGATCCAGCGAAATCGTTTTGTCAGGTTTGCAATAAAGCGGCGTTGATTCATTTCTGGATACCGTAACCAACCCAAGCGAGCCCTTGACTTCGGACAACAGACGGTTCAACACATCGACACTGCTACGATCGATCCACTGAAAGTTATCCAATACCAACATCACGGGACCATACTCACACAAGCGATTAAAAAACTCTGTCATGCCGGTCAACATATCGGCGGAACTGTCAGTCGCTGCGAAGCGGTCTGGTGGTGGAAGTCGACAATGATCGACATCCCAGACAAGGTGCTTCGGATCGACAATGGATCGCAGCGCCGGGAACAGCCACAACATCGAATGGGCCGCGGCAGGTGAAAGTTCGATCAATCCGCGATCATCGCGGGCATAGCGTCGGGCAACGATATCAACGATTTCGTCAAAAGTGCAAAAGCCCTTTCGCGGTGCGGTCAAACAACTTGCGTCAAAGACTTGAAACCATCGATTGGAACTGACCCGCTTTCGCAATTCGGACGCGAACCATGATTTACCACAACCATTAACGCCGCGAATGTGCAGCCATCCGGTTCCATGACGGGCAACGTCGTGAAACCACTTTTCCGCCGCATCCATTTCCGGGGCGCGTCCCAGCAAATCGGTTGGCCGAAATGCGATTTGGGTATCAAAACGCGAAACGGGCTGTCCGCTGCCGATTCGTGCAACACTGGCCGCCAAAGGACGATTTTCGCTGTTGGGGTCCAGCATGTCGCGAATCAGTTCTCGCAATTCTTCTGGAGTATCAACGGGAATGACCCGGTCGATGTCGCCGACCGTTTCACCCAACGACATCCCCAATTGTGGTTCGGGCAATCGCGAAGGGTCAGCAACCAATTCCAGCAATACACACCCTAGGGCGTAGATATCACAGGCAGGTGGATAACGTTGCGAACAGATCGATTCCGGCGCCATGTACCAAAAACTGCCCGCCAAATAACCACGCCGGGCGTCCGGGTCCGCTTCGGGATCATAAGATCCGACTAGCCCGTAATCGATCAAACGGATTCGACCGTTGGACTCGATCAACAAGTTGTCGGGCTTAATATCGCGATGGACCAAGCCCGATCCGTGCAGCATTTGCAACGCACCACCGATGTCGACCGCCAGTCTTGCCGCAACGCGAAATGCAAGGACTCGGTCGCCGCCAATCGATCGGATCAACTCCGACAACGTAATCCCATCGACCCACTCCATCGCAATCGCTGGAATGCCTTCCAACATGTGCATGCCATGAATCCGAACCAACGATGGGTGCAGCAAAGGCAATACGCGACGGTGCCCCAAGCGACTGGTCGTCAGCGATTCTTGATCGCGCACTCGCAATAGCTTTAATGCTAGCTTTTTTCCCGTTGTCGCTTCGGTTACGCGATAGACCGTGCTTGTCACACCCGCACCCAGAATCGACTCAATGACAAAATCACCAACCTGCTGACCTGCTGACCAATCAGGGGCAGGCATTGGACTTTCGCCCCAATGCGACAAGGTTTCGCGACCAGCGAACTGTCGGTACACCGTTTCCACGCCGGGGTATATGGTGCGGTCAAGAAAGTCATCATACTGCATGTTTGACCAGCCTTAAGCAGCTTCCCAATGGTAGATAACACGATCCGTGAAGTGTCAGCGCGAACCTTCTGTCAACGACGCCACCACCGATTTGGTGTAATGTCACTGGCAAAATGGGTGTTGCCCGCGATGTGATGGTACTAATTCGCTATTGTTAAGAGCACAGTTGACCCTTTTTGGACACAAATTCCGGTTCTTTTTTGTCCTTATTCCTTTTTCCGAGCTCCCATTATGCCCATCGAGATGCAGTTGGCGCGGATCATTATCTCCGAGATCAGCGATAACCAAGTGATTTATCTCAAGGAGGTTGGTGGCGAACGTCAGTTTCCGATTTTGATCGGGATCTTCGAAGCGACCAACATCGATCGACGCGTCAAAGAAGGCTACCAGCCGCCCCGCCCGCTAACGCATGATTTGATCGTAAAAGTCGCTGAAACGCTCGGCGCAGTGGTCGACAGTGTTGTGATCAGCGAACTGACCGAGCACACTTATTATGCTTCCCTGCGACTGAAGAAAGATGGCGAAATCATCGAAATCGATTCCCGCCCGAGCGACGCGATCGCAGTCGCCGTTACATTCCAGCCTCCCCTACCCATTTATGTCAACGAACAGGTTTTGAAGGATGCGACCGGAAGTACTTGATAACGCTCTGCCGCTGCAGGTGATCTCGTGTCCCGCCGATGCGACCGCTTGGACCAAAGCCAGAATCGCGGCGGGACGGCGGGTTGCGTTCGTTCCCACAATGGGGGCACTGCACGAAGGCCACCTCGCCTTGGTGCGAAGGGCCCTGTCATTGGCTGATGAAGTCGTGGTGTCGATTTTCGTTAATCCGACTCAGTTTGGCCCCTCCGAAGACTTCAGCCGCTACCCTCGAACGTTCCAACGCGACATCGAACTGCTTTCGGCCCAAGGTGCGGCGATGGTTTTCGCGCCATCCGCAGACGATATGTACGCCGAACGATTCAGCACGTCGATCTCGCCCCCCGCAGTCGCAGCACCTTTGGAAGGGCTGTTTCGCCCGGGCCACTTCAGCGGCGTTTGTACCGTCGTCCTCAAGTTGTTTCAAATCGTGCCGGCTCAGGTCGCCGTCTTTGGCCAAAAAGATTTCCAACAGGCTCGTGTGATTCAAGACATGGTCGCCGACCTGAATCTCGATATCACGATCGACGTTTTAGCCACTGTTCGCGAATCCGACGGCCTGGCGATGAGCTCACGCAATCGCTACCTCTCGCCCACCGACCGCAAGCGTGCGTTAGGGCTTTCCACAGCCTTGAATCGTGTCTTCGAATTGCATCAGAACGGAAAGTCCGACGCGGCCTCGCTCGAACAGGAAATGCGTCAGGTGCTCGAACAGACGCCGGTCGATTCGATCGACTATGCCGGGATCGTCGATCCGGTCACGCTGCTATCGTTGCAGTCTCCCCTGCCGCCAGCCGCCCGATCGACCGCCACAGACCAGCTTGCAGGGATAAAACCTGTCGCCGTTGCCCTGATTGCCGCTCACATTTCCGGCACTCGTTTGATCGACAATCGGCTGCTTTTCGCCAGCGAATAAACCGCAAAAAACGCTGCAAGCGCGGTTTATCGACCAAGGCTTTTTCGCATTCAGCTCACAGCGGAAAACCATCGGACGCAGGATCGACTATACTCACGGAATCTCGCCCCTAGTGAAAACAGTCGCCTGCTCGGTTCACCAACCGACGCCTCGTCCTCCGATCCCGCCAACTATCACGGTTAACCATGTTTCGCTCGCTCGCAACGCGGCCATACCCAATCTCGTTCGTCATCACCCTGCTATTTGTGTTCGCTGTGCCGATCTCAAGTCGCGCCGACCAGCCGACTCGACCCAATGTCGTTTTCATCGCAATCGACGACCAAAACGATTGGATCGGCGCGTTCGGTGGGCACCCTCTTGCTAAGACGCCTCACATCGACCGCTTAGCAACCCAAGGGACCCTGTTCCTGAACGCACATTGCCAAGCGCCACTTTGCAATCCTTCGCGCACCAGTTTGATGCTCGGTTTGCGCAGTACGACAACGGGCATTTATGGTTTGTCCCCCTGGTTTCGAACAGTGCCACAGTGGCAGGACCGAGTGACCTTGCCCCAGCATTTCAAAGCCGCGGGGTACCGCACGCTATCAGCCGGAAAAATTTATCACGGTGGTGTTGGCGGGCCCCAAGCAAGAGCACGGGAGTTTGACATTTGGGGACCGGCCGGCGGAATCGGCGTAAAACCGGATAAGAAGTTGATCCCTCCGACCCCGATGGGAGATCACCCGTTGATGGATTGGGGCGTGTTCCCACATCGTGATGAAGACAAAGGTGATT
>DNWZ01000615.1:9160-14048 GCA_003506095.1 Planctomycetaceae bacterium
AAGAAAACAACCAATGGCGAAACCTAGTCAGGTCGTACCTTGCTTGCACCAGTTTCGTCGATGCACAAATCGGTCGCATCACCGTCGCACTCGAAGAAGCCGGAATCGCCGACAATACGATCATCGTGATTTGGGGTGACCACGGTTGGCACCTCGGCGAAAAAGATATCACCGGGAAAAACACCCTGTGGGACCGCAGCACACGGATTCCACTGGTTTTCGCTGGCCCAGGAATCACCCATGGGGGACGCTGCCAACAGCCCGCTGAACTGCTCGATATCTATCCGACACTCATCGATTTGTGCAACCTACCACCCCGCGATGACCTCGAAGGCCTGTCGCTTTTACCCCAATTGCAAGACGCTGATCAGCCCCGCGAGCGACCAGCAATCACATCTCACAACCAAGGTAATCATGCGATTCGCAGCCAGCGATGGCGATACATTCGCTATGCCGATGCATCCGAAGAACTTTACGACATGATCGCGGATCCAAACGAATGGAATAACTTGGCGAGCGATCCGAAAATGAAAGATACAATCCAGCAACATGCGAAGTGGTTGCCAAAGATCGACCAACCACCTGCCCCGGGCAGTATGCATCGCGTTTTGACATACGAGCCATCGACCGATGAAGCGATTTGGGAAGGCAAAACGGTTAAACGCAATGATCCGATTCCCAACTGATGAAAACCCTAAGCCAATGTTCAAGCGAAATTTATTCTTGATGACTTTGACGTTTCTGGTCGCGTCGATTGCGATCACAAACGCAAGCCTCCATGCCCAACCTCCGAACTTACTGATCATTTTCACCGATGATCAAGGCTATGGTGACGTATCGGCTTATGAGAAACGCGATTGCCACACGCCCAACATCGATCGAATCGCCGCAGAAGGAATGCTGTTCAAAAACATGCGATCCAATTGCACCGTTTGTTCGCCATCCCGCGCCGCGCTGCTGACCGGCAAATACCCTGACCGCGTCGGTGTGCCGGGCGTGATTCGCACTCAACCCGAAAACTCGTGGGGGTACTTCGATCCTCATACGTCAACTTTGCCAGACCATCTGAAACGTGGCGGTTACAAGACAGCGATCATCGGCAAGTGGCACCTCGGTTTGCAGTCGCCCAATACGCCTAACGATAGAGGATTCGATCTCTTCCATGGCTTTCTTGGTGACATGATGGACAGTTATATGACCCATCGTCGCCATGATCAAAACTACATGCGCCGCAACAATGAAACGATCGATCCCCAAGGGCATGCGACCGATCTGTTCGCCGATTGGGCTTGTGAGTTCTTAAACGAACATTCAAACGCAGCTAGTGCCCCACCGTTTTTCCTTTACCTTGCCTTCAACGCCCCTCACTTTCCGATCGAACCGCCGTCGCAGTGGTATGAACGCGTTCGCGCCCGCGCCCCAGACCTGTCCCCCCTGCGTGCAAAGAATGTCGCGTTTGTAGAACACCTTGACGATTGCATCGGACGCGTTCTGCGAACCCTCGATGAATCGGGGCTTACAAAGAATACGTTGGTCGTGTTCTCATCCGACAATGGCGGATCGCTGCCCCACGGCCAAAGCAATCATCCGTGGCGCGGCGGCAAGCAAAGCCATTATGACGGCGGTATTCGAATCCCATTCATGGCACGCCTGCCGGGTGTAATCCAGCCGGGCACGACGACCGACTATGCAGGTTTAAACTTTGATCTGTTCCCCACTTGTTTGGAACTCGCCGGCATCGAGCCCGCGAAAGACATCGATGCAATCAGCCTGCTGCCGTTGATGCGTGGTGAAAAAATCGATCAACCGCGCGATCTCTATTTTGTTCGACGCGAAGGCGGAGTCCCTTATGCGGGCAAAAGCTACGAGGCGATCATTCGTGGCCCGTGGAAGTTGTTACAAAACAGCCCTTTCGAGCCTCGCGAACTTTATAACTTGCAAGATGACCCGCTGGAAACAACCAATCTGGCGGGTAAAAACCCGCGAATCTTCAACGAACTTTCAATCGCGCTGAGCCGACAGGTTCAGATCGGCGGTTCTACTCCTTGGCAAAAACCGAATACAAATTGATATGAATCGACGCTCCTCAATCATCGGCTTGCTCGCTTTCGCCGGGCCTCTCTTTGCTGGCTTATTGGCTGGTGATGCCCCTGCTGGTGCCGCTGACCAACCGCCCAACATCGTGTTTATCCTTTCGGATGACCAAGCGTGGACCGATTATGGGTTCATGGGGCATCCTCATATCCAAACGCCCAACCTCGATCGGCTGGCCAAACAGAGCGCCGTGTTTCGTCGGGGTTACGTCCCGACCGCACTCTGTCGTCCTTCGCTGGCGACCTTGGTCACGGGGTTGTATGCACATCAACATAAAATATCAGGCAATGATCCGTCTTTGGATTTGGCCAAACCGCAATCCGCCCAGTACCGCGATTTACAGGCCCAGTTGATTTCACATATCGATCGCAACCCTACGCTGCCAAAGTTGCTGGGCGAAAAAGGGTATCTGAGCCATCAGTCCGGCAAGTGGTGGGAAGGGAACTTTCAACGCGGCGGCTTCACTCACGGAATGACTCGTGGTTTTCCCCAGCCAGGCGGACGTCACGGTGATGACGGGTTGAAGATTGGTCGCGAAGGGATGGAACCTGTTTTTGATTTTATCGACCAAGCCGTGGCCGACAAAAAGCCATTTTATGTTTGGTACTCGCCCTTCATGCCGCACACCCCACACAATCCGCCAGAACGCTTGCTAAACAAATATCGCGGCAAAGTCGATTCGCTGTTCGTGGCAAAGTACTATGCCATGTGTGAATGGTTCGACGAAACCTGTGGCCAATTGATTGATAGGATCGACCAGAAAGGGCTGACCGAAAATACGCTGTTCGTTTACGTCTGTGATAACGGGTGGATTCAAGATCCCGATGCCCCCGGATATGCGCTGCGATCAAAGCAATCACCGAACGAAGGTGGCACTCGCCAGCCAATTCTCTTGAGCTGGAAAGGTGTGATTCAACCTCAAGAACGTGAAGAGTTGATCAGCAGTATCGACCTGGTGCCAACGATGTTGAGTGTCGCCGGGGTTGAGGCTCCCAAGCAGATGCCAGGCCTGGACCTGATACCACTGGTGCGCGACGGCAAACCGCTTTCACGAGATACGATTTTCGGTGAAGGTTTCGCGCATGATATCGCTGATATCGATAAACCCGAGGCATCGTTGCTGTATCGTTGGGTGATTCAAGGCAAGTGGAAGCTGTTGTTAACCTATGACGGAGCGGTCGGGCGATACGCCAGCAGCCATCCGCGAACCGAACGACGGCCGCAATTGTTTGACCTGCATGCCGATCCACAAGAGTTGCATAATCTTGCATCGCACAATCCTGAAGTGGTTGCAAAATTAGCCGCTAAGATTTCGGATTGGTGGCCTGTCAAGGAACGAAAGACGATCGAAACTTGGTAGATGCTTTACTGCGACTTTGGTTTTTAGTTTTTTCTGCCTCGCCAATTGCGGAGACATCGACATGTTGACATCTGTACGTCGAACTCTGGGTCTGTTTCTAGCATTAGCTCTGATTCAACTCATCAACCCCGTGTTGGCAACGGCCGACGATTCAAAGTCGCCGGCGTTAAAACAGGACCAGCGAAAGAATGTGCTTTTTATCATTTCCGACGATCTGAATTGCTTTCTCGGTTGCTACGACGACCCGCGAGCCAAAACGCCCAACATCGACCGCTTGGCGGCACGAGGCATGCGTTTCGAACGCTCGTATTGCACTTTTCCGCTCTGCGGTCCGAGTCGCAATTCGATGTTGACGGGACTGTATCCCAACAGTTCAGGCATTTTGCAAAATGCACAAATCTTTCGGCAAACGATCCCCTCGCATGTCAGTCTGCCACAAGCGTTTCGACAAGCCGGATATTTTGCGGCGCGGATCGGCAAGCTGTATCACTACAACGTGCCAAAATCGATCGGCACCAACGGGCATGACGATCCAGGGTCGTGGGAAATGGAGATCAACCCGGCGGGTGTCGATCGCTTGGAAGAAGAGCCTTTCATCACCACGCTGACCCCAGGCCAATTCGGCGGAACGCTCAGTTGGTACGCATCGCCAAAAAGCGACGAGCATCATACCGACGGGCTCATGGCTGCGGATGCCCAGTGGGTTTTGCAGCGATGCGCCGATCGGCCCGATCGCCCTTTCTTTCTAGCCGTCGGATTCTTTCGCCCTCACACACCCTATGTCGCGCCAAAGGTTCCTTACTTCGGATTTTATCCCGAAAAGGAGATGCCACTGGTTACCGGAGTGAAGGAGGACCACGCTGATTTGCCCGCTGCGGCTCTGGGCAGTTATAAGAAAGAACAAGATAAGTTGACTGACGAATTGCGACAACAATGCGTCCAAGCTTATTACGCCAGTATCAGCTTTATGGATACTCAAGTCGGTAAAGTTATCGACACGTTGGACGAACTGGGGCTGGCTGAAAACACAATCATTGTGTTCACCAGCGACCATGGGTATCACATGGGCGAGCACGGCTTGTGGCAAAAGATGAGTCTGTTTGAGGAAAGCTCGCGAGTGCCGATGCTGATCGTCGCGCCGGGCGTGGCCAAGCCCGCTTCGGTTGCGGCGACACCGGTTTCGCACGTCGACTTGTATCCCACGCTGACCGAGCTTTGTGGCGTTTCGTCGCCACAAAATCTGCAAGGTCAAAGCTTGGTTCCGATCCTAGCCGATGCTAACCAGAAGGGACGCGGGTGGGCGCTTTGCCAGGTGACTCGCGGCGGCGGTCCGGCCAGAGCGACGCTCGGCACCGACGTCGCCAGTAATGGCAACAGGTTCTTCGGCTACACCCTTCGTACCGATCGTTGGCGTTACACCCAGTGGGACGAAGG
>DNWZ01000633.1:0-13186 GCA_003506095.1 Planctomycetaceae bacterium
TATCCAAGTTCACGAACTTACCGCCCGGGGCCGCGGCGCGATAAAGCGTTCGCAAGCGATCTTTAATTTCGGCAAGCGTCTGGTCCCAGGCGACCAGACTGACCTGGCTGTAGATCGATGAGATTTTGACAGAGATATAAGATACGGCCGGATCGGATAAATGCTGCAGGACGGCGGCGAGTCGATTGGCGGCTTCGGCTTCGCCCAAGACCGCTTCACCGAGATGATTGAGGTTGATACGAAATCCTTCGTCGGTGCGATTGGCAAGGTATTGGTGCAGCGGTTCTTTTTCGCCAGCAAGGATTACTCGCGAACTGTCGGCACGCATCCTTCTCGCGATTGCAGGGATGACCAGTCGTGGTGCGATGCGGCTGGCCAGCACACCGGCATGCATCAGCAATCGGTCGAGCAGCGGCAGGTAACGCGGCACACCGAATTGCCGGATCAGTTCGCGAAAGCGTTTTGCGGCGACGGTGGCGTCGTGGCTGCGAAAGACTTCGTCGACCATGGCGAAGGTCAGCGCTTTGCCGGCCGGGTCGTCCATCATGCCGCCCAACTTTACGGCTTCGGCGCGTTCATTGGGTCGTTGCTGGGCCAAGGCCGAAACGAGCAATTGTTCTGCGACGCGGGTGACTCGACCACAAATGTCGGACTGGCCGGCAAGGCCTGGCGATGTCGGCTGGGGCGAAGGGGAGGAGATGACCGATAGGCTTTGGCGGTTGGTGTTCATACCATAACGATACGTTCCAAGCCGACCAAAGTCTTGGCGATATTTTTGCAAAGCGATGCGAAATCGGGGGCAAAACCGAACGTTCGTAGTACCGCCTTTAGGCGGCACTACGAACACGAAGCCGCGTAAAGGCGGGACTGCGAACGGTGGCCTAGGCCACTTCATGCGACGACAACGGTCGATTGTGATACAATGGCACGTCCCGCGTTCAGTATCGCGGCAACCTTCCCCCCAAACCTCATTCACTCCAACAAACCGAGCGATTTTTCTATCATGTCGACTCATTTCCAGTCCAATCGTCGTCGATTTCTACAGGGGCTTGCCGCGATGGGCGGCACTGGCCTGGCCGTTGCATCGGCCGATCGTGCCTTCGGTTTTCAGTCTGCCAATGAACGGCCCGCGTTCGCGTCGATCGGACTGCGCAATCAAGGGTGGAGCATCACATCCAAGACGATTCCGTTCGCCGATTTTGTCGCCTTGGCCGACGTCGATTCGAAGGTGTTGGAAGACAACGTCGCCAAGACTGCGGAACGGCAAAAACGCAAACCGGACGCCTATAGCGATTATCGCAAGATCCTCGAGCGTGACGACATCGACGCGGTGATGATCGCCACGCCGGACCATTGGCATACCAAGATCGCTGTCGAAGCGATGTATGCGGGGAAGGATGTTTATTGTGAAAAGCCGCTCACCTTGACGATCGACGAAGGGAAATTGATCGAGAAGGTGGTGAAAGAAACGGGCAAAGTTTTCCAAGTGGGAACGATGCAGCGCAGTGAAAGCGATAAGCGATTCTTGCAAGCGATCGCGATGATTCGCGACGGACGAATCGGTACGGTTAAGAAAGTCACTTGTGGTATCAACGGCGTGTCGGGTTCGCCGGAGATTCCGGTTGTGGCAGCACCAGAAGGATTGGACTGGGATTTCTGGCTCGGCCCAGCACCGAAAGTCGACTATCGCGCGTTGCCACAATTGCGCGAAGGTTATGGTGGCGGAGTGCCGCTGTACAGCAATTGCCATTATTCGTTCCGCGAATGGCACGAGTATGCGGGCGGCAAACTGACCGACTGGGGTGCACACCACGTCGACATCGCCTGCTGGGCGCTCGGTGCGACCGACACGGGACCATCCAAGATCAAGCCGTTGGATTACCAGTTGGCTTGCGAATACAAAGACGGGCACCCGGTGGTGAACGATCGATACAATGTGGCAACCCAGTTCACGATCCAAGTCGACATGCCTGGTGGCGTGGAAATGATTATCACCAGTAAAGGCGATAATGGGATTTTGTTTGAAGGGACGAAAGGTCGATTCTTTGTTAATCGTGGCAAGATCACTGGCACGCCGGTGGAAGAATTGCAAACCAATCCGTTGCCCGAAGGGGCGATCGAGAAGGTTTACGGTGGCCCGATCCCGCAAAACCATAGCGTCAACTTCATTAATTCGATGAACTCGCGCGAGCAACCGATTTCAGACGTTTGGTCGCATAATCGCATGTTAGAGATTTGCCACCTTTCGAACATCGCGATGCGTTTGGGGCGTGAACTGAACTGGGACGCCGACAAGCGAGAGATCACGGGTGATGCACAGGCCAATGCGTTCCTGTCTCGCGAGTATCGCAAAGGTTATGAGATTGAAATGTAAGGCGTGATCGCGATGACCGCGGTTTATCATACTGAAATCGAAAGCCCGCTTGGTCCGTTGTTAATGACGATGGACCGCGGGCAATTGACGAATGTTTGCATGTTTCAGCAGAAGCGTATCGCAAGCATTCCGCCAGAGTCGATTTCGGATCACGGTCCGTTTGATCGAGTGATCAAGCAGCTTGACGAGTATTTTTCGGGTGGGCGTCGCGAGTTTGATATTCCGCTGCGGTTGGATGGAACGCCGTTTCAAGTTTCGGTTTGGAACGAGTTGCGAAAGATCCCCTTTGGCACGACGACCACTTATGGTGAAATCGCTCGTCGGATCGGTAACCCGAAAGCGGTGCGGGCGGTAGGTTTAGCCAACGGCCGCAATCCGATACCGATCATTGTTCCGTGTCACCGTGTGATCGGATCAAACGGAACGTTGGCAGGTTTCGGCGGCGGCCTGGAAAACAAATCGCGGTTATTGGATCTGGAGAAACGTCAGAACAGAACAGGAGAATGAATTCACGCCGATCTTATGAGCAACCCCGGGCATCACGCTCAGCTCACTGCGCGAATGAATTGGCTAACCGCATCTAACTTTGCCTGTGCAAAACTGTTTCGATTCGAACCTGCAATCCCGCCGGAAATGGCAAACGGTCCTGAATCTCGACGAATCTTGAACCATGCCTCAACCGATGTTGCGAAGTCTTCGCGAGGATTCCATTTTCCGTAGGTCAGAGAATTACCTCGACCAGTGGCAATAACATCACCAAAGAAGCCATCGCTGCTGGCTTTGCTGTAGTACCATGCCCCGTCACCCGAACGGAAGTGTGTGGAAGCCGTGCTCGTTCGCCACCCGCTGATGGATACAAAATTATCCCATGCGCTAGCGGACATTCCTCTTGCAGATCGCTCGGTGCCGCTATCCCAGTTATGGGCGATCTCATGAATCACGGTATCCATTGCGTTATGGCTGCTAGTTCTGTTCAGCTCGTTAAAGTCTCTAATTTGAATCAATCGCTCGGTCCACAGGTGACGAGTCTTCCAAGTGAATCGCCAAGGGTCCCAATATCGTTCGCTATGATCCGTCGTGGTATTGCGCCCTGCATCGGTGAAGCTGGTCGACTCTTTTTGAATCACGAGGTCGCGGGTACTGGTTGTATCCTTTAAGACCTTAGTACTTCCTGTCGCAGTTTGCATTTCCGACAATGCTCGATCGACGACTTGAATCTCTGCCTCGTTCCACGCGCTTGTGCCGTTCTTGAATACGATTCGCACATCTTCGGAACTTACATCGCGGAGGCTATCCGTTCCTTGAACAAGAAAGCGATCCGCCCCCGACCCTCCGAACAAGTGATCGACCGTACTGGTATCGCCTCCGAAGAGGCTATCGTTTCCCGATCCACCGTAGAGGTAATCGACACCTGAACCGCCAAAAAGTTGGTCGTTGTCTCCATCACCATAAAGATGATCGTTACCGGCACCTCCTCTTAAGACGTCATCCCCCGAACCGCCGTGAAAAGTATCTGCGTTAGAACCACCGATCAGAGTATCGTTGCCAGCATCGCCATAGGCTTCGGACCGAAGCGACGTCTTGTTTTCGAAGGTATCGTTGCCTTGGTAGCCGCGAAAGAAAATCGAAGAAATGCGATTCGACTGCGCGACGGTGAACGTCTTGGTTGTGGTGGCTCCGCCGTTCGTGGTGTGCTCGACACGCAAAGCACCAGACGAAATCTTTGAAACGACTGCTGTGTTATTGAATTGATCGGCATCGATCTTCAATGTATTTCCTTCTAGAAAGACATCCACAGCAAACAGCTCCCTGCCTTCCATTTGTTCCATCAAAAGGCGACGAGCTTGGGATTTGCGTTTGGTTTTAGTCGCTGACATTTGTCTTGCCTAAGGGTTGGGCTGGTTGATAGAAGGGGGTGGCCGGGAGCGAGCGTTCACCCGTTGCGGATTCACTCGTTGCTGCCTGTGGTATGTGAGAAATGGCAAGCCACGAGCGGCTGAGACAAGAATTTGTCAAAAAAGAAAAAGTTTTAAAACTCAGCCAAAATGGCCGGCCCCCCAACGTCGCTGACCGCTCCGTCGGTCAGTCACGACCACCAATCCCCCCCACACACACCACTCATTTCACTTCAAACAACAGCGATTGCCCCGCCAACCCTCTCAGCAAGTTTTCAATCGATGCCTGCGCCATCGCTTGGCGAGTCTGCAGAGTGGCGCTGCCCAGGTGCGGTGCGATCACCACGTTGTCACAACGCAGCAGCGGATGGTCGCGGGGCAAGGGCTCGGGATCGGTGACGTCCAAACCGGCGGCAAAGATGCGTCGGTTCACCATCGTTTCAGTAAGCGCATCGGTGTCGACTACGCCGCCACGCGCGATGTTTATAAGGATCGCGGTCGATTTCATGAGTGATAGTTCACGACTGCCGATCAGTTTGCAAGTTTCGTCGCCAAGCGGGACACACAACATCACGAAGTCACATTGGCTGAGCAGTTGATCCAGCGGCAGGTAGGTCGCTTGCAACGTTGACGGCAGGTCGGATCGTTCCCGGCGGTTGTGATAGTAGATTTGCATCGCGAACCCGTGAGCTCGCAGGGCGACCTGCAAGCCGATGCGCCCCATGCCGATGATGCCGATCTTTTGTCCAAACACTTCGCGGCCAATCATATAACTTGGGTCATAATGAGTGAACGCGTCGCTGCGGGCGTGCCGATCGCCGACGATCAATAATCGAGCCGCTGCTAACATCAGGGCAAATCCCATGTCGGCGGTCGCGCCGTCGACCAATCCGGGCGTATTTCCGACGGGGATCGCCAATCGTTTCGCTTCGTCCAGGTCGATGTGGTCGACACCGACACCAAAGTTGCTGATCACGCGAACGCCGGCGAGCCGACTCAAGAAATCGGCATCAACTCGCGGATGCCCGTAGGTGTAGACGGCGTCGACGCTGAGTCGATCGGATGAATAAGCGGCCTCCCAGGGGATCCAGGTCACTTGGCCAGCGAGCGGTTGGGTGACGGAGCAGGGGAGGGGACCATCGGCGATGACGCGATGGTGGATACTGGTGCTTGAAGGACGTTCCATCGTTTCGATCCTTTGAGTGTGTTTGTAGTCCCGTCATAGGCGGCTTGAATAGTTTATTCTCCAGAGCCGCCTAAAGGCGGGACTACGAACGGTGGCCGAACCCTGGCTACTTTAACGAACCGAGGAACTCGATCAGGTCGAGAAACTCCGACGGCGAGATGGTCGCGGCGAGCCCTTCAGGCATGCTGCTTTGCTTCAACTTTTGCTGTTGTTCAATATCGTCCGTCGGGATCGTTCGCTTTTCCTTACCGTCAAAGATCACGACCTCGTCATCGGTCTCGCTGATCAACAAACCGGTGATCACTTGGCCGNNATGTCGATTGATACTTCGGATCGATCTCAGCATTCGGATCGATGATCGACTCCACTAACTTATAACGTGTCAACCGGGTACCGACCTTCATCATATCGGGACCAAAGTCGGCTCCTTCGTTATAAACTTTGTGACAGGCGATACATCCACGGCGGAAAACTGCTTTGCCGTTTTCGGCGTTACCACCTTTGATATCGGCAAGCGCCGTCATCGCCTTGTTGCGTTCTTCCTCCGACTTAGGCGTCGCACCCAAGACAACTTGAAGGTGCGGAACCGCTTGGCTGCCCTTCTTGTCCAATGCGATCACCGTGTCCAAGACCTTCGCGGCCGGCGAGCCCGCTTCGGCCAATTGGCCGCTGATGTATGCCGTTTGCCAAACGTTCAAGTTCGCGCCCAGTGCCGATTCGGCGGTGTAGCGAACGTAGGAATCTTCGGGGTGCGTCTGCAAGCCAGCCAACACGCCTTGAACCGATTCAATCGTGGGAACGAAGCTGAGTCCGCGGACCGCTTCGGTGCTGACCCGAGGGTGCGAATCGCGGGCTGCGACGGTCAATTTCGCGACCGCATCGGCGATGTAATCGCGACTGTCGGCCAACACGCGTGTCGCAGCGGCGCGGGCATCATGCGACGCCGACTTTAATGCCGCATCGAGCAGTGCGTTGTCCACGGCATGGAAACTTTGCTGGATCCAAAGTGCATCCAACCGCAGACGTTCGAATTCGGGCGCGGCCGGATCGAGTTTGCTGGTCCACTGCTTGAGTGCACTTAGCACTTCGTCTTTCGGTCGGCTTCGCAATTCCGTACGAACTCGCTCGCGAGTTCGCCACTCGTAAGCGTCTTCGCCAGAAAGTTGCCGCAGCAATTCTGGGATCGATTTATCGAATTGCGTAACAGGCTTTAACAGCGGCTTGTCTTTGTGGACCAATCGATAGATGCGACCATGGATCTTATCTCGATTGGGGTCACGTTGGCTGTATTGCATGTGCCCGATCAACGGGTTAGCCCAGTCACCAAACCACAGCGCACCGTCGGGACCGATCTTCGGATCGACCGGGCGGAAGTGCTTATCGGTGCTCTTGAGCAGATCGAACGGTGTCTTGGGGTCGTTGGCATCGTGACGAACACGCACACCCTTATAACCGCCGCCGTCGTCAGAGAAGGTCCAACGTGGCAGGCCGTTCATGTTGATGACGCAGGCGTAGATGAATTGTCCTTGAACGTCTTCGGGGAAGTGGCGTGAGACAAGAAACTCACTGCCAACCACCGGTCGCATCCCTTCGGTATTGAAGACGGCATTGAGACCTTTTCGGCCTTGGTATTGTGCACCCGAAAGCGCGGTGTCCCAGTGCTGATTGGCGCCGGTTCCGTCGCCACAGAATCCTTGTCCCCATTCATTGAATAGGAAACACCAGGGGTTGCCATAGCCGGGTGTGACGTAATGGCGAATCTTCCAGGTGCGTGGGTCGAGAACATAGCAACCGGAACTGCCATAATTTCGGAATGGTCCCCAAGGAGTTTCGACCGTGGTGCTCATCGCGACCCCTTCCATCATGTGCAACAAACCGGATGGGCTCGATTCAAACGCGCCGATGGTGTGGTGGGTGTCTTCGGTGGCCCATCCGTCGAGCACATGCACGATTTCGTCGGCGACGTCATCACCGTCGCTGTCTTTCAGCCAGATCAAACGGGGTTGGTCGACGACCAGCACGCCACCGTCAAAGAATTCGAATCCGGTGGGACAGTGCAATTTGTCATAGAAGATGGTGCTCTTATCCGCTTTCCCATCGCCATCGGTATCTTCCAGGATCACCAATTTATCGCTCGGGCGTGCGTCGCCAGGTTTCCACTGTGGATAGCTTGGCATTGTCGAAACCCACAAACGTCCTTTGTTGTCGAAAGACATTTGGACCGGCTTGGCGATTTCTGGAAATTGTGTTTCATCCGCGAAGAGCTTGATCTCGAAACCTTCTGGGACGGTACAAGTCTTGATCAAATCGTCGGGCGGCAGAATCGTTGGTCCGCCTTCGGCGTTCTCGCTGTAAGCTTGACGTGGTTCGCCAAAACGAGTGGCTGGGGAGAACAATTCGCCGGTCTTGGAATCATCGGGCGTCGCGGCGACCGGTTTGCCTTGGACTAGGTCCCAAATGTATTGGTCGCGGACGGCGGCCATGTTACGAATCTTGACATACTCGCGGGGGAACGTTTCCGTATCCCAGGTGCGCCGGCCACCATAAACATACCAACCGTTCAACATACGATAGTCTTGCAAGTGGACCCAAGACTTATCATTGATCGCTTGGCGAATACGCTGGTATTGTTCGGAGTTTTGGACGTTGCCGCCGAGGCCGAATAATGCTTCGTCCAACAGTTCGGCGACCAGGCGATCGCCATCTTCATTGACGTGGCAACCGTTGATGGTCAGTTGCAGGCCCGGTTGAGCATCGAATGCTTTTTGTGTCGCGGTGAGGACATCGACGAACGCGAGGTTGCGTTTCGCGGCGACCTGGCGAACCGCTTCGCTGTAAAGTTTCAGGTTTTCTCGCTGGGCATCACCACTGGGCAACAGTCCGTCGCCGGCCGTTTCGAAAGCGATGGGCGAAACGAGCACGAAGCGAGCGGGCGCGCCGGCATCATCACGCGGATACTTCTTGGTGAACTCGTCGATCATCCGCTCGTAATCGGCCTTAAACTTTTCGACGCCTTCGGGACCGGCGAACGATTCGTTGAAACCAAAGAAGCAGAAGAAGGTGTCGGGTCCGAAAGCCAGCAGCGGGTCATCTAACTTGTAGTAGTCTGAGCCGCGTTGGCGAATCGAAACTTCGTCGGCTGGGCGGGCGAAGTTGCGAAAGACCAATTCTTTGTCGGGAAAGCGGAACATGAGCCGCGTTTCGAAGTGTCCGAACAGGTTCATCCGTTCGGCGGTCGAGTTGCCGATCAGCGCGATTCGCTCGCCTTGAATAAACTCCAGCGGCAGGGTGCTGGGCGACAGGGCAGGGCGGGGTGGTCGCGGCGGCAGTTTTAAAAGTTCTTCGGCCGATTTGGGCGCGGTATCCGCAGCCGTCACGCTGCCCAAGAGGCAAACCGACAAGCTGCTGATGGTTAATAAACTTAGCGCAGCTGCCGATCGACAGACCTTGGCGGCGAACGTCTTGAACATCAAACAGATTCCTTAGATGGCGGAGGCCAGAGGCGAATCGGCGGTGGAGATTACCGACGACGATTGCATCCGGTGATTTTTGGGGGTTGGTTTTTGTAGTTTTGGAATTTGATCTTACTTGGGTGAGGGCAGGGCGGTTCAGTTGTCGACTCGGGGGTCGGACCGCCTGCGCAATCGCCCCCTATTGTAGTTACCGATTGCGACCGGTGGCGCCGAACGCTTTCTACACAAAGACTTCAGCCGTAATCGACTCGCCCGCATAACGCTGGCGGATCGGGGCGACTTGTTCGGCCAGAAAATCGTCGACCTGCTCGGGGGCGCGGCCGACGAACAGCGACGGGTCGGTCAACGCGTCGATGTCGAGGTGGGCGTATTGCGGGTCGTTTCGCAATCGATCCAGCAGGTCGTTTTCGGCCGCTTCGGATTTGACTCGCGTGGCCGCCGCTTGGCTGTGCTGGCGAATCGATTCATGCAATTCTTGGCGGTCGCCACCGGCGGTCACTGCCGCCATCAGGATCGCCTCGGTCGCCATAAACGGCAGCTCGGCGGCCAAATTCTTGGCGATCGTTTTCGGGTAAACCACCATCGCTTCGGCGATATTTTGCATCAGCACCAGAGACGCATCGACCGCCAAAAAAGCTTGCGGGATCACCAAGCGGCGATTGGCACTGTCGTCCAACGTCCGTTCCAACCACTGAGTCGCCGTGGTTGCCGCGGTGCTCGACTGCAGGCTCATCACGAACCGTGTCAGGGCACAGATTCGCTCGCTGCGCATCGGATTGCGTTTGTAAGCCATCGCGGAGCTGCCGATTTGGTCGGCCTCGAACGGTTCTTCGACCTCTTTTCGATTGGCCAGCAAGCGTAAATCGGTCGCGGTCTTGTGAAGCCCCTGAGCGACCCCGCTGAGCGCATCGACGATCTGGCTGTCGACTTTTCGCGGGTAGGTTTGGCCGGTGACGGGATAGACGTCGTCGAAACCGATCGCCTTGGCCACATCTCGCTCCAACTGGCGAACCTTGGCGTGGTTGCCGCCGAAGAGCTGAAGAAAGCTGGCCTGGGTACCGGTTGTTCCCTTGGTCGAACGTGCCTTGAGCGTCGCCAAACGGTGCTCCACGGCTTCCAGATCAAGCACCAGGTCGTAGATCCAAAGGCAGCAGCGTTTGCCGACCGTCGTCGGCTGGGCCGGTTGCAGGTGGGTGAATCCGAGGCAGGGGAGGGCACGATGCGTTTGGGCAAAGGTAGCCAAACGATCGATCACCGCGGCCAATCGCGACGCGACCAATTTCAGCGCGTCGCGCATCAGGATCAGGTCGGCGTTGTCGGTGATAAAGCAGCTGGTCGCCCCCAGGTGGATAATCGCCTTGGCCGAGGGGCATTGATCGCCGTAAGCATGAACATGCGCCATCACGTCATGGCGAAGCTTTCGTTCGTAGGCGGCGGCGACGTCCAGATTGAGATTGTTCTGGTGGGTTCGCAGTTCGTCGATCTGTCGGTCGGAAATGTCCAGTCCGAGTCGCTTTTCGTTCTCCGCTAGAGCGACCCAGAGGCTGCGCCAGGTGCGAAATCGGCGGTCGTTGCCCCACAATGTCGCCATTTCGCGTGACGCGTATCGGGTGATCAGAGGGTTTTCGTAAGTCGATTGCGGCGGCTGGTTCATGACGCTTGTGCGGGCTTTGGCGGGTTGAGTGGGTGGAACGAGCCGAGCTTTCTGGGGGCGGCATTTCGGCGACCATGCGGTTTCGATAGGATAGAGTGGCTGGCTGGAGCGGAACAGGCGGCCATGGTCCTACGTTTAAATGCGATTGCTCGGTCCGCATAACCGGTTTTGGCGTCTCTATCGATTGCCCCACGCTCACGCACACGGTGCTTTTCAACGCATGACTGCTCACAATTCTGCAACGACCCACCCGGCTCAAGCTTGCTCGGCCCGGACCATTTGCCTCGCGGTCGCGATCTCGGTTTCCGCTGCTGTCAACGCAATCAGCCCACTGAGCCCGAAAACCGCCGCAGCTGACGATTACAAGCCAGCGATCAGTCTGGTGCCCGATACAGCGGCGGGGATTTTACGGATCCCCAGCGTTCCGACACTATGCGACGCATGGAAGACAACCACGCTGTCGGCGATGGTGAACGACCCGTCGATGAAGCCGTTTGTCGATGCCCAGAAAAAGTTGTCTGAAGAACGTACCAGCACGCTCGGTTTCAACATCGGCGTCAGGCCCAAGGAAGTCCTGGAAATAGCTTCAGGCGAAGTCGTCGTCGCTTGGTTGCCATTTGACGATCTGCGACGCCCGTTCGCGTTGGCGTTGGTTGCCGATATCCGTGGCAACCGAGCTCGCGCGGATCAGGTCGTGGCCAAAATCGACGCCGACATGAAGGCCAACGGTGCGAAGTTGCAGATGACTAGCTTTGGCAGCGAACCGATCCGCGTGTACACGCTGAAGCCCGTCCCGGGGCAAATCAAAATCGACCAAGTGGTGCTGACTTACAACGACACGCGTCTGATTGCTGCGGATCGTGATTCGGTTGTCACATCGATGCTGGAATCGGTCGCTGGCACCAATAAAATCGCCAAACTGGAGACTGCGGAAGATTTCCTTGGCGTGCGAAAGCAGATTGAAACCCCGGTCGCTGAAAATACACCGATGGCCGGTGTGCAGTGGTTCGCACGCCCGCTAGCGATGGGACGGATCGTCAAAGAAGCGGCCAAGATCGATCGTGGCCGCCAAGTCGATATTCTGAACCTGTTGCAGCGACAGGGTTTTGACGCGGTGCGTGCCGCTGGTGGGCAAGTCAGCGTCGGCAGTCCGGAGTTTGACCTGATGCACAAAGGCTTTATCTGGGCCCCCTCGGTGCCCGGACAAGCAGAACGGTTTCGTCTGGCGGCCCGAGCCATCCAGCCGATTAACCTGCCTGCGGAATCGATTCCCGCATGGGTTGGCAGCAAGATCGCCAGCTTCAGCCAATTGAATTGGAACATGAGCGATGCGTTTTGGCATGTCGAATCATTGGTTGATGACGCGTTTGGCGAGGTGATCTTTCGCGACATCCTGGAAGGGATTCGCGATGACGAAGACGGCCCGCGGATCGATATCGCCAAGGATGTGATCCCCAACTTGGGCAAGCGACTGTTTATTCTGACCGACAACGTCATGCCGGCCGATCAACGCAGCGAACGGTTGCTCGTTGCGATCGAAACGTCCGACACCGCGGCACTTCGCAAAGCCGTTCGCCGTACGATGGAAGTCGAATCCGATGCATCGCTGATTCCCGGGCCAATCCCCGGTGTTGATGTCTATCGCGTGTTGCGAACCAATGAGCCCAATGATTTCGAGGCTGAATTGTTCGATGACCTCGGCCTGGGCGACGACGAGAACGATCCGAATCGGCAACCACCACTGCTGAATCAATGGGCGATCACCGTGATCGACGCTCCTGGAGCAGCCAATACGGGCAAACAGTCGGGTTATTTGATCTTCTCGTCACACCCCGAACTGTTGTTGGAAACACTCGGTCGATTTGCTAAGACCGGCTCGGCAGATGCATTTGGCGACGACGCCGAAGTTAAAGTGGTGCTCAACAAGCTCGAAAAAATGGGTGCCCAGCAGCGTGCTTATGTCCGCGTTGCGAGGACAAACTTGACATTCCGCGCCAAGTATGGCTTGATGCAAGAGGGGAAACTGCGTGAAAGTGATTCGGTCATGGCAACGCTGTTCCGCCGCATCTTTATCTCCAAAGGCGAAGAAGATATCGATCTGAACAACGACAAATTGCCGCCGTTTGAGAAGATCGAGAAGTATTTGCGACCTGCTGGCGGCTTCTCGCAAGCAACCGAAACGGGTTGGACACTTGATGGCTTCTTGCTGAAGTAACAGCAAGTGCCAAGTCCCGCCTTGAGGCAGCTTCCGCATCAAGGGGTTTGTTTTTTGCTGCCTAACGGCGGGACCACGACGGCGAGACGAATCAATCGCTTTTCGGCTCGGTCGGTTCGTTGTCGCTCCAGGTCCCAAACTCGTCTTGCTCATCCTCAAACGCATCAAACTCGACCGTTTCTTCTACATCACCATCCATCACGATCGTCTGATTCATATCCCGCTCAGCTTCTTCGATTTGCTGGTCATCGGACTCAAGTAACGGCAAATCGTCCTCGAAAGGATCGCTGGCTAGAAGGGTGTCGTCGAGCGAGTCGTCAGAATCTTCCAATTCGAGCGTCTCGAGCAAGTCGCCCTGGTCGGAAAAACTCAAACTCGGCTCATCCGTT
>DNWZ01000633.1:13238-33876 GCA_003506095.1 Planctomycetaceae bacterium
AAACTCATAAGTTTCAGCGTTCGCAACGGAATCGATTGGGGCTGCCGAATCGCCTTCGCCTTCGGGCAAATCATCGACAACTTCAAGATCGAGCGTCTCCAGCAAGTCGTCGGGGACGGGCGAACCAAATCGTGGCTCATCTGTTTGCTCTAAGGTTTCAACCTCATAGGTTTCGGCATTCGAATCGACATCCTCTTGGTGTAACTCGTCTTGCTCGACGTTCCATGTCAACTCGCCAGTCACCGGATTGGGCTGCATCGCGACATCAGGCTCAGAAAACTCGACGGTCGCCTCGGCACTGTCAAGATCGCCAACGAATTCGATCGTCTCGTTGAGCGATGAGGCGGACGGGATAGAATCTTCACCCGACAACTCCGAAGGCGATTCAGCCAACAAGGGACTGGCCGCAATGGCGATCCCAGCAACGACACCCGCAGCATCCGCTAGCTCGACCTCGGATTCCGATGGGGACCACAACTGTGTTGCGAGTTGCGCAGACGCCACTTCAACCAAAGGCAACGATTGCGTCGCATCGCCAATCGGCTTGCTCAGCGCTGGAAAAATCTGTTCCACGTTGCCACGCAAAACTTGATATCCCAGCTCGATCGCTTTTTCTTCGCTCCAGCCTCGCTTGGCGATAAAATCTTCTGTCAAGATATCCGCCAAGGTTTGGCGATACATGTCGAACTTCGGCGCGATGAACTCCAACTTATAAGCGTCGCTGTAGTAAGCGATCTGCTTGTTTCGAGGAACCGCTTCCAACCTTGCCGCAGCGTCGCGACGAATGAACGACGGCGTGTTGCTGTACCACCAATGCCCGCTTGTGATCACGTTGGGGAAAATCCAAGCGTAACTGACCAGTTCTTGATTTGTGACACTAGCCAATACCGAGATCGGGAACTTCACTTCGGGAAAGGCGTTGAACAGTTCGGCATATTGGATCAACGACACGCGGCTGTCATACAGATCGCGGCCCTGATGAACGCCTTCGCGATAGACCTCGCGGTTGACGCCGATCATCAAATCGAAAGGCAATCCGTACTGGTCGCACAGTTCGGCAATCGTCCAGAAGACGCGTCGCGACAATGCCGCTCGGTGCGCTGGATCGACCCCGAGGCCTTGGCGAAGAACGGCATCCAGCGCCGTCGCGGCGCGGCCATCGGAAACCGGAGCTGGCGAAAAACTTGGCGGCAGTGAAATCGCACAAGCTCGCGCGCCGTTGGCCACAAAGTGTTTGAAACGTTGTTCGAGTGCATCACGCAGCGACTGCAGCGATCCGCTCAGACCGATCCCCGACGCACCGACCAACCGCTCGCGAACCTCTGGCTTGGCCAGGTGGAAAACCAGATCATCCGTCCGCAGACACGGGATGTAAACGTTGGTATCAAAACGCTCCAGCGGATCGTCGAAGTCATTGGTTAAAAAGACCGCCGACACGTTCGCCTTTTCCAACACCGTCGACGCCCAATCGGCCGACTGCATCATCGACTCGGCTCGATCGTACAGTGATTCCCAATTGTCCGGCGTGATGGTGTCGTGTTCGAAGCCGTAAAGCTGTTTGCAGATTTCGATCAGCCACGAATACTGAGCGGTATTGGTTAAATGCTCCAGCCCGCCGACCAAACGGCTGACCAATTCGCGGGGCGACAACCCGGGCGACTCGATCTGCGACTTGGGCATCCCAGAGGCATGCGCCAGTTCGGTGTAGTAGTGATAACCGAGCAGGTCAGCGAGCGTTTGCGAGGCTGGGTTGTGCGGATTGATGTGCGTGTGCGGGTCAATCAGCGTGATCTCGCGCAGCGATTGCAGGATGGCGTCCCGGGTGGATTGCATGAGTCTGGTCGTGGTCGAAAGGGGGATCGGAGATTGCTGTGGCGACCCATGCGAACGGGTCGCGGCGATGGTGGAGGGCAAATCAAAGCCCATATCTTACTCGCTGTGCAGCCCAATCCGAGAGCGCACGCCATGGTTTGGCTTTACCGAGATTTTAGACCAGCCTTGGCGTTCAGACCGCAACCGCCGCGGCAACTTCGGCCCGCACGGCGTCTAGGACTCGTTTCTGAACCTGTTCCAGCGTCCCTTCCTGAAAGGCACCGGCGGCGGCTTTGTGTCCTCCACCCCCGAAACGCCTCGCCATTTCGTTGCAATCCATCGCACAACGACTGCGAAAACTCAACTTAAATCCGCCACGCATCTGCTCGACAAAAATCACGGCGGCCTTGGTGCCATTGACGGTCAACGTCAAGTTGATCGCGTCTTCGGTATCGCTGGGACTGGCGCCCGTTTTTTCAAAATCTTCCTTCAAAACATACGTATGAGCCAATGCACCTTCGATTTCGATCTGGGTGCGCGACAGAATCAACCCGCGAAGCCGCAATCGTCCGATGGTATCGCGTTCGTACAAGTCGCTGTAAATCTCCGCTGGCACCGCGCCGGCTTCTAACAACCGGGCCACCACGTGATAGGTCGCTGGGGTAACGCTGCCGAACCTGAACCAACCGGTGTCGGTGGCAATTGCGGCAAACAGTGGCACGGCCATCTTGCGGGTCAGCGATACGCCCAACGCATCGGCCGCTTGCACCACCAAGTGCCCCGTCGCTTCGGCCATATAATCCTTGTACATCCGGGCCCCAAGGTCGTCTTCACCGACGTGGTGATCCAACACCATTTTGTCGGCCCGCGACCGGCGAATCACGTCGCCCATATCACCCAATTGAGGCCAGGCACTGGTGTCGAGCACCATGATGCAGTCGGCACTGATTTGTTCGGGCTGGACATCGTCACCCAAAACTTCGATCGTTCCGGCCGGGTCGATAAACTCCAACGATTGCGGAGTTCGGTGGGCATTGATGATGCGGACTTTCTTTCCGATCGCTCGCAATACTTCGGCCATGCCAAGTTCACTGCCCAGGGCATCACAATCGGGCCGAATGTGGCTAGTCAGAACGAAGCTCTCGTAGTGACTGATTTGACTGACGAAAGCTTTCCAATCTACGCTCATTGATCGCTCGAACTTATCTTTTGCGGGGCAGGGCAGGGGAGACGAAACCGCAAGTATAGCCAATCTGGCGGCGATCACGACCACGGACTTGCCGCAAGGAAGCGACGAATCTCTGCGAGGTCGGCCGCTACCTGCTGCTGAAGCGATTCACCGGAACTGAACTGTTTGACCGGCCGAACTCGCATCACAAAGTCGATCGCAATCGATCGGTTGTAAAGATCCCCCGCAAAGTCCAACAAATGCACTTCGACCTTGTGGTGCGATTCGCCAAACGTCGGATTGGGACCGATGTTGACCGCCGCGCCGATCGGTTTGCCGTCGACAATCGCCCAGCAAGCATAAACGCCGGGCCCCGGAACGAGCGTAACGATTTCACCGAGATTCGCGGTCGGAAAACCGAGCAGACGCCCGCGGCCGGCACCCGAAATCACCGTTCCGGATAATCGATATGGCGCCGTCAATATCTGGCTCGCTTGTGCCACATCACCGTCGATCAACAGCTCCCGCACTCGGGTACTGCTGACCATCCGATCGCCGACCGTCTCCGGTTGAGCAATCTCGCACTGAATCGCCGACTGGTCGCATAACCGCTTTAGCATCGTCGGATTCCCCGCCCGATCACGCCCAAAAAAGAAGTTCGGACCTTCCACCATCCCGCGTGCCCGCAGCGATCCGACCACCAAGGATTGGAAGAACACTTCGGGCGACTGTTGCAACAATTCTTTTGTCGTGTGAATCACAACGACCCCATCGACGCCACACCGCCGCAGCAGTTCTTCGCGCCGAGCGATCGTGGTCAATTGCGGCGGCATCCGCTCGGGACGCAGCAACGAAGCCGGCGGCGGGTCGAACGTAACCGCGACCGCAGGACCGCCAATCCGATCGGCCATCGCCCGCAAACGACGTATCAGCACGGCATGTCCACAGTGAACGCCATCGAAGTTGCCGATACTGATCGCCCCGCCCAGTAAGCGTGCATCGGGCATATCGGCGGTGGATAGCGGAATCACGGTCGCGTCAATTCGGGGCAGGGCAGGGGACGATTCAAGGAAGTCGATTATCCCCCGATCCGCCGTCGGGTCGAGTGGACAACCGCGACGTTCATTCCGAAGTTCACTCCGCATCGGCCTAGTGATACTCAACCGTAGCCAAATCGCCACACTGGCCACACCGACTGCCAGCGACCGAAAACTCCTGGTGGCATCGCGGACAATAGCTGACCGTGTGCGGATCTTCGCGTGTGGGCGGCACTAAAAACGGCTCGAGATCGAAACCACGCTCCTGCGAAAACATGGCCAGCGCCTGATAGCTCTGTTGGCGATATTCTCGAACAATCCGTTGTGCAAGCTCATCGGTGACATACTGTGATTCCGCTGGCACACCCTGTGGCGGCTTGGGAAATGACATGTCGCGAGCCAACCGGCCGGCCCATCGACACACTTCTTCGTCCCCACAAACCACAGCCGCCAACGCGACCGGATGCGAAATCCCGATCAACCGCCTCGCCAAATGGTCAGACGATCGCATCGCCGCAGCCGGCGAAACCAACGAAGTCAAAAACAGTTTCCAACGCTGAAGTCGATCGCCCGGGTACAAACGCCGGTGGCCAAAAAACAATAATCCGACGCACAGCCACCACAGCGATAAAACGATCACCAAATAAACGGCGATGGTTTCAACGTCGCTGAAACCGGGCAACCAACCTTGATACCGGGCGATGCCGACCGGAAAAATCCAAAAGAACAACATCAGCGAAACGAACCTCAATCGCCGTGTCGCCGCTCGCCATGCATCGACGCGAGATTGAATCGATTGCGTATCAAACTGGCTAGTGACAAACCGCGATATCGCCGCCTCGCGATCCTGTTCGGGCTGGCCAGCAATATCAGCCAGCGTCCCGGCCAACGATCTCGCCGTTTCCGTCGTCGAAAGCCGGCACAGCATCTTGCCCTCGAGTCGCAACTCGCGATCGACGACCTTTACTTCGCCGATGCGATCCCATGGACAATACAACCACGACGCTGGCCCGCTATCAACCCCGGCATCAACACCGACTAGCGAAGTGGCAACGTAACCATAAATGCCCTCTGGCGCCACACTGATCGGACAGGCCTCCACAATCAGCGTTGCATCGACCGGGGCGACGCCAAAAGTGGGCAAGTACCCAGCGTCGTTACCGAGCAACCGATGCGTGCGAGTCGGACAGCGAAAGCGTCCGAAGTAGGATCGAATCGCAACAGCACCGCTGCTGACCCATGCAAGCGATTCAAAAACATAGAGACCGGTAAGGATCACATAAATCCAGGCCACGTCGGACAGTGCAGGCATCGATTAAGAGTAACAAAATAGAGTGGCGTAGGCTTCCAGCCTGCGATTCGTGGCATAGGCTTCCAGCCTGTGTACTACCTCCAGCAAAAACACATACTGCAAGCCTATACCAGCCATACATCATCCGGAACTAAGCCGCCTGGCCACCGCCACCAAGAAGTCGTTTTACGATCGACATACCGGCACCAAAAATCACAACGACTGCCAGGATGATAGCCTTTCCACCCTTGGCAAGCAGCAACCCCAGTTTTCCCAAAAGCCCGGTTTTTGCGGCCATCGCAAGCCCACCACCGGCTACCAAACCGGTCAAACCATAAGCTGCGATTTTGTCACCTTGTTGCCATTCGGCATACTTCTCACCGCTGGTGAATGCAAACCCCGTCAAGACTTGTTTGACGTCGGGAATCGACTTCGCATAAGTTTCTGGGCTATCCAGCAACGTCGCTTCCATCACGCCGCGACGACCTAGGATTCGGATATCATAATTGACACTGTCACCGTCATTAAATCCCAACCGAAGCGCCCAGGTGAGGTTATTGGTTTGTGGGTCATAAAAAGGCTTTTCCATCCAAGAAATGCTGCTGCACTCCGCCGCACCGACCGCACGCCGGGCTTCGTTCATGCTTCCCAAACCGGATTGAAAACTGCTGAGAATTTCATCCGCGTCAATCGATTCCTTATCCGCGTCTTGGACATAACCGATATCGTCAAACTTAAAAATCAATGTCCAACTGGCATCTTCGGCCATCGGAACAATCGCCCCCAAGATGCCAGGATTGCGAGGGTTCCCATAGACTTCCAACAGAGTCTGTGCGTCAGTGGCGTTTGCAAACTGATAACCCGCCGGGATCTGAATCTCAGCCATCGTTCCGATCCGCGCGGTCGTTGGCCCCTCGACCCACTGGATCGATGACAGTCTCTGCAACATCTGCTGTTGCTCCGGCGTCAATTGCTGCTCTTGAGCAGAAACGTCCCGAGGTCCGATCACGGTCAACAAAACCGCCGCGACAGCAACCACCACCACTGAACCAATACCGATACGAAATTGAAAAATGGCGTGCGACATAACCAGACTCCGGCAATCAAGTGAGAGCAAAGAAAAGTGAGACGCCGCGTGTTGCAGAGCAATTGCCTGGTTTAGCAGAGAACAGTGGCGTGAACGCTTGGTGAACTGAGACACTTTATCGGGGGGAACTCTGGCACTGTCAAGCAAAACGCTGACACGCCTGTTGATTTATGTCATTCTTGTGCGGATCGCAATCCACCGCCCCAATGGCGACCGCTTTCACTTTCCTGCAAAATTGCTGCTTGACGAGCAGGCGGGTATCTGCTTAGCCTTAAGTGTACGCGGGTAATTCGGTCGAGGAATCGGAAAAGTTGCCCGTGCTTCAATCTCCTTTTCAATAAGCTTTATCCGATGGTCGCTTCGGCAAACATCAACCGCTGCTCTCGACGATCAATCGTCGTTGCGTGGTTATTTGCCGCAACATTCCTTTCGGGTGCAAGCTTGACCGCTGAAAAGGCTGAAGCGAGTTGCGGAGACTATCTGTTGCACGGACCGGTCCATTCGCCCGCAACCAGCGATCAACCAGAACTGCAAATCAATTATGGTCTCGGATCGTCGTCCAACCAGCGAACGCTCGACACCGATCAATCGCCGACCCCGGTGAAATCACCTTGCGCAAGCGGACGCTGCCATTCGGCACCGCCTCATCCACCAGCGAACAGTCCAACACGGGCTGTTTACATCAAGCAACCCGTCGTAGTCGACGCTTTCAAATCTTTGAACTCCGATCGCGACGCGGTCGACTGGCTTTATCCCGCTGACGGACTTCGCCCCGAAGGTCCATCGCTTGCGGTTGATCTCCCTCCTCCCGAGCGTGCCTGCTAACACGCTTAGACGATCCGCTGAACAGCGATTGCCCGACCTGCGTGGGGTTAGGTTGGCACATTTGACGTATTTCTGCATGTCCATTTTTCGTGGACACACTCCGCAGCAATTCAAGGGTGTGCGCGAACCGTCCGAACCGCTCGGACAGCAAGTGATCATCTAACGACCGTTGCGAGCTTTCCGCAACGCTGTCTGGACTCCCGCAGGTTTTGATGAGCTCGCTCACGATTTCCTGGTGTGGTCCTCGAATAAAGCCTTGCGCATTTTCGCCTCAGCACTCGATTTGGCACGCCGTCGCACGTGTCCATCAGACCTGGTCGAAAAATAGTCGCGAGACTCTTTCATCAATCGCCAAAAATCCGTTCAGACTTCGAGATCCAATCATGCACTCATTGATCACCAAACCACAAACCCGACCCGCGTTCACGCTTGTTGAACTATTGGTTGTGATCGCCATCATTGGCGTGTTAGTCGGCCTGCTGCTGCCTGCCGTACAAGCAGCCCGAGAATCGGCCCGCCGCATGCAGTGCGGTAACAACCTAAAGCAAATCGGTCTATCGATTCATAACTACGAATCTACTTACAAGTCTCTTCCCGCCGGTCGAACGGACCGCGGACTTTCGGCTCATGCGGCCCTGGCGCCCTACTTAGAGCAGAACAACGCGGCAGAGCAGATCGATTTTGCATCGCCCTGGAATGCAGCCCAAAACCTCACCGCGCGGACCTTCAAGGTCGCAACCTTTATTTGCCCATCCGATCCACAATCCGATAATCCGCTCGGCTGGGGCGGAACAACCTATCGCAGCAACCAAGGCTCCGGAGTTTTATGGGGCCTACCCCCCCAAGATCCGTCGGACCCAAACTTTTCAATCCCTGCACCCAATGGCGTGTTCTTTCTTAACAGCTTTCTAGGTTTTCGAGACATTCTTGATGGACTATCCAACACCGTAGCGTTCAGCGAACACAACCAAGGCGATTTCAGCAATGCGATCGCCAGCAAATCAGATACATTCTGGCCAAGAACGATTCCCGCAAACGCCGACGAAGCCTATCGACAATGCGAAGCGATCGACCCCAGCGATTTGCAATTCCAACGAGTCAGCGATGTAGGAGCACCTTGGATTTATGGATACCACTCCAATACCATCTACTTTCATGTATCGCCGCCCAATAAACGGTCTTGCATGTTCCCACCTGGGCGGATTGCGACAACAGCGAAAAGCACTCATCCGGCTGGCGTGCTGGCTGCCAAGTGTGACGGATCGGTCACATTCGTTACCGACAGCATCGATTTAGCAATCTGGCGAGCACTCGGAACCCGTTCTGGAAGCGATTCCGTGGGAGGATTTGAATGAATCGCTATCGTTCCGCCAAATCCACGCGGCTTGCGCACCTTATGATGTTTTTTTTCGCCACCACCTCGATACTGCAATCTTCAGGATGTGACCGCGCATCCGTGGTGAAGGCGTCCGACGCAAATGCAGCCACCCAAGTCATCACCGACACCTTNNAACAGTGGCAAGCCGGAAGCACGATTGACGACCTTCGCAACGCACAACCACCCGTCTACGTTGCCGATGACTTTTGGTTTCGCGGCTATCGACTGAACGAATTTTCAGTCGACAAACCAGCCGAAACGCATGGCACCAACATCCGCCTGCGCATGAAACTTCGGCTCGTTGACTTAAAAGGAAAAGAGTCAACGCATTCGATCAATTACCTCGTTACAACCACACCGGCCGTGACAATCGCACGCGAGGACAACTAGATTCTTCCTCCTGGGGCGGCAAATCTTTCAACTACTTTTATATGTCCGGTACATTTTATGACTACTGTTTATCGCTGCTTTCTTGTCGCATACCTATCACTCCATCTACAAGCGGTCGTTTCGGCCATCGAACCAGACAATCCCAAACCGATCCCACAGTCACGCAGAGCAATGCTGGAGGCGCTCGAAAAACTGAAATCGCGTCCTGCCCGATTACCACTTGCCGATTCGCAGGCCACCACGCAGGACGTAGTCAACAATGCACGGATGAGGATCCAGTATTTACCCGACGAATTGAGCAGGCGAGCCAATCCGAAGGCAAACCCAACAAACCCGACCGATCTTTCGTATCGGTTTTCAACGGAACTGTTTTGGATCGTTTCGCGAATCAACAACTGCCACTACTGCCTGGGACACCAGGAAGGCAAACTGCTGAAGATTGGTGTAGCCGAAGCTGACCTGTTGGCGCTCGATACCGACTGGTCCCACTTCACGCCTAAGCATCAAGCTGCTCTTTCGTTTACCGCAAAATTGACTCACCAGCCTCATCGCATCGTACAGGCTGATATCGATTCGATGCGATCTCATTACACCAGCGGCGAAATCTTAGANNCAAGAAGCACACCGCACATTCACCACACAACTCGGCCAAGCCCAACTGGACCTTCCAAGCGTGGTCGCGGTACCAGCAACCGACGATCGAACTTCCACTTTCAACGCTGAACAGTGGCATCAGCGATTAACCAAGGAATCAGCGGACGGCCGATTTTCAAAACTTTTGGAAGGCGGCAACGGAGGCCTTTCCGATTTCGTAGAACAATTGCTCACGCGAATCCCGGCGGCCGGTCAAGATTGGGCTGATCAGGTGAAAAACGCGAGGCGTGTCGGCAAGCTCGACAACGCCTTGAAATCTAAAATCGCCTTCGTTGCGGCCTACGAAGACCGAGCCTGGCTGATGCAAGATCTTGCCCTAAAGCAACTGGGCGATTTCGGTATCACCTCGCAAGCCGCTTATGAACTTCATGCAAACTCTGAAAATGAGACGCATAGCGACTCTACTTCAGCGGCTTTAAGATTCACCAAGAAACTTACGTCCCAACCACAAAGCATGACAGATCGGGACATCGAAGACCTTGAACCGCATTTCAACGCCGAAGAAATTGCCGAAATCGTTTATCACACTGGCATGGCAGCAATGCTAAATCGCCTGACGATCGTCGCAACCATCGCGACGACCGAATAAACGAACGTGCCGTTAGACGACCAAACCACTTGCGGTTCATTCATTTATCCAGACAATCTTCATTGCCTTTTTCTATAACATCGTCTGCCATGAATCAATCAACACCATCACCTTCGACGCCGCCTCGGAAGGTCGTTAAGGCGATCGGTCCCAAACTGCGCCGATTGCTTTACGTTGTCCTTTTCATCCTGGCAATCCTCATCGCAAACTCCGCTTACTTAGCAACCATCACCGCTTTGGAGTGGGTATCCCAGCAGACCTATCAAAACTACTTCTACCAACTGATGTTCCTTGCGCATTTGACGCTCGGGTTGTTGGTCATCGTACCTTTTATCGTTTTCGCTGTGGTCCATTTCAACAACACTCGATTTCGACGCAATCGGCGAGCGGTAAAAGTAGGCTACGCACTGCTAGCTGCATCGATCGCGATTTTGTTTACCGGTTTGCTGTTGTTCCGCGTCGGTGGTTTCGAACTGAAGAACCCGACGGGCCGATCCGTGGTCTATTGGATTCACGTCACCAGCCCACTGGCCGCTGTTTGGCTATATGTGCTTCACCGCCTAGCCGGGCCCAAGATCAAGTGGAAATATGGTGTCACCTATGCCGGTGCTGTTGCCGCCGCCGTGGTCATGATCGCGACATTGCACACGCAAGACCCGCGCCGATGGAATGTTGCTGGGCCCAAAGAAGGCGTCAAGTATTTCGAACCTTCGCTCGCACGAACATCCACGGGAAATTTTATCGACGCGAAAACGTTGATGATGGATGATTATTGCCTCGCCTGTCACGCCGATGTCCACAAGGCGTGGGAGCAAAGCGCCCATCACTTCAGTTCATTTAACAATCCTGTCTATTTGACCGCCGTGCGTGAAACGCGACACAGCGCGATGAAACGCGACGGTTCGATTCAATCGTCGCGCTGGTGTGCCGGATGCCACGACCCCGTACCATTCTTTAGCGGTGCATTCGACGATCCGAAATTCGATGATATCGGACACCCGACCGCGCACGCTGGGATCACCTGCACATCCTGCCACGCGATCACGAATGTCAACAGCAATCGTGGAAACGCAGATTATACGATCGAAGAACCGTCACACTATCCGTTTGCCCAAAGCGACAATCGTTTCCTGCAATGGATCAACCATCAACTCGTCAAGGCAAAACCGGAGTTTCACAAAAAGACGTTCCTAAAGCCGCACCATTCAACCGCCGAGTTTTGTTCCACCTGTCACAAGGTCAGCCTGCCGAGCGAGGTGACCGGTTATAAGGAGTTCCTGCGTGGCCAAAATCACTATGACACATGGTTGCTGTCAGGCGTATCAGGGCACGGCGCGAAAAGTTTTTATTACCCCGAGGTTGCTCACAACGATTGCAATCGTTGTCACATGCCCGCCCAGGAATCGACCGATTTCGGCGCGAAGTATTTAGACGACTCCGGAAAACTGAAAGTCCACGACCATTTGTTTCCGGGTGCGAATACCGGAATCGCATGGTTGAAGGATCGCCCCGAAGCGATCAAGGCGCACACAGCACTATTGCAAAAATCGGCCCGAATTGACCTATTCGGAATCAAAGAAGAGGGAACGATCGACGGTAAGCTGCATGCCCCACTGCGCCCCACAGTCCCAAGCTTGGTTCCAGGTAAATCGTATCTGCTAGAAACCGTGATCCGCACACTGACACTCGGACATCCTTTCACCCAAGGCACCGTAGACTCGAACGAAGTTTGGGTCGATGTCACGGTGACCAGTGGTGATCGGGTGATCGGACGCAGTGGACGAATGGATGAAACAGGCGAAGTCGATCGCTGGGCCCACTTTGTGAACGTCTTCATGCTGGATGAAACCGGTTCCCGAATCAATCGGCGCAACGCCCAAGACATTCGCGTTCCGCTTTACAATCACCAAATTCCGCCTGGCGCAGGGCAGGTGATTCATTATGCGCTAGATTTGCCCCAGGATTTGAACGACCATGTCACCATCGAAGTCAAACTGCAGTATCGCAAGTTTGATCAGGAGTATATGGCGATTGTCGCGGCCGACCACGGCCCAGACGACCATCCGCTTCGGGGCCACACACTGGGGCAACCGTATCGCAATCCGCTACCGATCGTGACGATGGCAACCGATCGGATCACATTGCCAGTCGAAGGAATCGAGCGAGCGATCGGCGACAACCCTTCGCGAGATGATATCCCGACTTGGCAACGTTGGAACGATTATGGGATCGGTCTATTGTTAGAAGGCAAGGCTGAATTGAAGCAAGCCGAGGCCGCGTTCAAGGAAGTTGAAAAACTTGGTCGATTCGATGGACCATTGAACCTCGCGCGCGTCTATCAAAACGAAGGCCGCCTAGACGAAGCGGTTGACGCGATCAAACGCGCGGCGACTCATAACGATCCACCTGCCCCCCCGTGGACAATGTCATGGCTTTCCGGAGCCGTCAATGCACAACAAGGACGCCTCGACGAAGCGATCGGAAATTTCCAAACCGTGTTGACGACCAAGGTGCCGGAGCGAGGCTTCGACTTTAGCCGCGATTACTCGGTCCGAAACGAATTGGGCCAAGCGCAATTCCAACGTGCCCAGCAATTTCGCAGCGAAGCCCAAAAGGCCCAGCGAGATTCTTGGCTGCGACAGGCGATCGACACGTTCAATCAAACGCTGGCGATCGATTCCGAAAATGCGCCAGCCCATTACAATCTCGAGCGAGCGTATCGCCAATTGGGCGATGACGAACAGGCGGAATACCATGGGCGTATGCACTTGAAGTACAAGGGAGACGATTCGATTCAAGGTGCGGTTATCGGAAAGGCAAGAATGAAGTACCCTGCGGCAGATCACGCGGCCGAAGCACTCGTGATCTATCCGTTGAATCGAGATTTATAAAGTGTTTGGCGTGAGTAACGAAGAAGTCGAAGAAGCCGAAGAAGAACGCGATGACGCCGTGATCGGTGCTGCCGTCCGGTATTCATTGATCGCCATCACGGTGATCGCAATCGTGGTCGCAAGTCCGATCGCCTATTTCAAGTTAACTCGCCAGAAAACCGAAGTCGCGGAAGTTAAGCCGGTCGACTTGCCGGAAGTTCGATTCGAGAACGCCCCTGAGCTACCCGCAATACCATGGGCGGATATTACTGAAACGTCTGGAATCGAGTTTGTCCACATCAACGGTGCCAGTGGCGAAAAACTGTTGCCCGAAACCATGGGCGGCGGGAGTGCATTTTTTGATTATAACGGTGACGGCTTTCCCGACATTCTGTTCGTCGCGTCGAAACGATGGGACCATGACCCCAAGCCGTCGACGGATACGAATGACAGCGTGACAGCGCCGTCATCATTGCGGCTCTATAAGAATGACGGAACCGGCAAGTTCACTGACGTGACATCCGATGTCGGATTAGATGTCGTGATGTATGGCCAAGGTTGCGCAGTCGGTGACTTTGACAACGATGGCAAGCCCGATATTTTTGTTTCCGGAGTTTCAGAAACTACCGCGGGCACTGGCCCCAATCGCCTGTTCCGCAACCTGGGCGAATCGTTTGTCGATGTGACGCAAGAAGCGGGTTTAAGTGGCGGGCCTGGCGACTGGAGCACCAGTTGCGGATGGTTCGACTACGACAATGATGGTGATCTCGATTTATGGGTTTGTAATTATGTGCAGTGGTCGCGTGAGTTTGACCTCGCACAAAACTTTCGCCTAACCGGCGGGCAACGCGCGTACGGTCGCCCACAAGCTTTTGGCGGAATGTTTCCGCGACTGTATCGTAACGACGGCGGCTTGAAGTTCACCGACGTATCGGAAGAAGCAGGTATAAGAGTCATTGCCCCGACCACGGGCACGCCATTGGCCAAATCACTCGGCATCGTCTTCCATGACTTTGATCAAGATGGATACATGGATGTTATGGTTGCCAATGACACGGTCCAGAACAACCTCTTTCGCAATATGGGAAATGGAACGTTTCGCGAAATGGCCACGCTTGCCGGTGTCGCATTCGATTCTGACGGTAACGCGCGCGGGGCGATGGGAATCGATGTTGCGTGTGCTCGCCAAGACAACCGCTGTGCATGTGTTGCGATTGGCAATTTCTCGAACGAGATGACGGCCTTTTATGTTTCTTCACCCGGCGGAATGGTGTTTACCGATCAAGCGGTGGCTAATGGACTCGGCCCCAGCACCCGGCTCTTCCTCACCTTCGGAGTCTTCTTCTTTGATGCCGACTTGGATGGCTGGGACGATATCTTTCATGCCAATGGTCACCTCGAGGAAGATATCGCGAAGGCACAGTCGAGCCAAACTTATGCGCAATCACCTCAACTGTTTTGGAACGCCGGCCCCGAGTCGGCGACCGAGTTTGTGGCACTGCCGATCGAGTCGACAGGCAAAGACCTGGCGGCACCCATGGTCGGCCGCGGCGCGACTTACGCAGACATCGACGGCGACGGTGATTTGGATGTTTTGATAACCGCAAGCGGTGCCCAGCCGCGATTGCTTCGCAATGACCAGCAACTGGGGAACCAGTGGATTCGCGTCCGATTGGTTGGAAATGGCACAACTTGCAACCGGGATGCAATCGGCAGCAGAGTCGAGGTAAAACTCAAGTCGGGACGCATTCTTTCAAAGTTCGTCAATCCGACTCGAAGCTACCTCTCGCAGGTCGAATTGCCGCTGACGTTTGGGCTCGGGAACGAGGCCCTTGAATCGATCAAAGTGATCTGGCCAAACCGCAGTGAGCAAATAGTCGATGCCGCTGAAGTCAACCGCTTACTAGAAGTCCGCCAACTACCGTAGCCGTTTCGGACAACGACGAACAAGGGTGGGCTCGGTACTGAGCGTGATTTTCGTTTAGAATGGTTTTGGACACCCAAAATCTTTGCGGCCGCAGCGACTTGCGAGCCGACTTGTCATCATTTCCTGCTCCGTGAGCAACATCGAATGCCGATTAAAATCCTCTGCACCCTTATTCTCCTGGCGACTTCGACGACACTGTTGGGACAACCGCCCGAAACCGAGAACGAAGCCCCTGTCTACCCGCTTGCCGTCGCGGTCGATGGAGACGCCTTTTATGCGGTTGACCTCGATTTGCCCGGCGTCTGGAGAGTCGACGGCGAGGGACGAAAATTGTTTGTTCGCGGCACACGCTTGCTGAGAAAACCGCTCAACCGACCACGCTGCATTGCCATCCATCCCGGTGGCGGAATCTTGGTAGGAGATTCAGCGACTCGCGAAGTTTATCACATCCCATCCGCCGATGCGGATCCGAAGCCACTGACACAGGGCACCGTCGGCATTGCAATGGCGATCGCGGTATCACCCGACAGTAAGACGATCTATGTCGGCGATGCAGAACGACGGTCGGTATTAAAGTTACCGATCGAAGGTGGAAAATCGGAACTGGTCGTGCCAGTCAATGCACGTGGTCTTGCATTCGACGCCGCCGGAATGCTGTGGGCCGTGACGCCCGACGCCGAAGCGGTTCATAAGATCGATGTCGCCGCTAGTAAATCCGAAGCGATCGTGAAGGGCAGACCTTATCAATATCCCAACGGCTTGGCCTGGGCAGGCGACCAGGGTTTTATCACCGATGGCTATGGTAAATCGATTTGGACATTTACCGCCGATGGGAAAACCGAAGCTTGGCATCAAGGCGAACCGCTTGTTGGTCCGGTCGGCATCACGATCGACGACCAGGCGATTTGGGTTGCTGATCCCAAGCAAAAACAGGTGTATCGATTCGACCGAACGACCAAAATGGGCGAGCCGCGGTTGTAATGTTTTTTGTCATTCTCATCATTCTCGTTAGTCTCAGCTCTGGATAGGCTATAAGACCGCGCCCACTGGAAACGGAACCCATAATGAACCAAGGAAGAAAGACCAAATGGATAGTCGGCACTGCGATTGCAATCGTGGCTGTGATCGTTGCAATTTCAATCCGAAACCCATTCGGACGTCCGGCAATCCCAGATGCTAAGACTTTTGCGGTTCAATTGGATTTAACGCGAGCCGCACTTTCGGCGACCGAAACGCTGCAGGCCGTCACCGCCGACGCCGATTGGGATAAGCTTTTTCAACAACTGCCCGACGATCAATCGGTCGCGTTGAACCGAGCGCTCAATCGTGCATTGCATGTCGATTCTTTGACAGAGGCGACTAGCAATCCTTCGCTCAGTGCCGACGAAAAACAGCCCGCTCGCGCCGCGCTTCCCAATGCGATCCAACAAGCTCGACAGGCAGCCATCGATTATAAGAACGCTGGTGGTGATGCCGTCACGGAGCTATGGCTAGCAACCCGAACCGATTTGCAGGAAGCATCGCTGCTGCCGACAGATGCTGCAAAACCGCTGCGTCAAGAAATCTTCAACCGATTATGCGACGCGATCGATGGCGATCTTAAAACCAATCCGCGATCGGCGATCTTGGGCGGGCTGCTGTTTCGGGTGCTGGACGAGTCCGAATCGCCAACCAGTGGCATTCCAACAGAAATGCTCCGTCGCGGCGCCGAGTCGTCTCTTTCGTTGGCGGATATCCGAAACGAAAACCTTTTTCTTGCACTACGCGCCGCACGCTTAGGGATCGTCGCCCAATTGCCAAAATCGGCCGAAGCGGTCCAGCGAACAAAAACGCTGTCGCGAGCGATTCACCCGTCTATCAACGCGACGACTCAAGCGATCGGTAAGACGCCTGACGAATTGGCACAGGGTATCATCGAAGCGATTCAAAGCGGCAACTGGCAGACGGCCGACAACCAGATGAACTTATGGTTCAATGTTCTTAATAGTACCGACCTCGTCAAAACAGACCGTCGACTCGCAACGCCACACCCACTGGACCGTCTCGATTTTAGCATTCTGCGACGACTCGCTTATGAAGTTGCGAAAGAAGAGCCGATCGCCCCAGGCCAGTCACCATTTAGTTTTGAAGGAACAGTGATTGCAGGTGACAAAGATTCGAAAGTCGCAATCGCAGTTGATATCGATATCGATTTAAAACCAGAGATTGTTTCTGCCACAGACGAAGGCATCCTATCGCTGTGGAAAGAAACGGCAGACGGACAGTGGACACTTCTGGATCAAGTGGATACTGGGATACAGTGCAATGGAGTGTTGGCCGCAGATTTATTTATGGTCGACACCAGCGATCCCAACCGTATCCAGGCGTCGCCCGGGCGTGAGGGCGACAACCCATTACCGCCGGCACGCCATACAACCATGTTGACATTGGTCGCCTATGGAACCGATGGGGTGCGGATTGTCGCCATTGATGGGCGCGAAAACACCGCGAATGAAGATCGACTGAAAATCATCGAAACGGAAACGGGCCTGGAAGATGTCCTATCGGTGAATGCCGCGATCGTCGGCGATTTGGAGGGCGATGGCGATCTTGACTTGGTCGTCGCGACGGCCGATCGCGGGGTCCGGCTGTTCATCAACCGTGGTAATCGAACTTTTTTCGAAGTCGAACAAAACGAATCGATGGCATCACTGACTGGCGTTACGGCAATGGCGATTGCAGATATCGACCGCGACCTAGACCTGGACATTGTCACAACCGAGGCAAGCAAGGGAAGAATTGGCATTATCGAAAACCTACTCCATTTACAGTTTCGATTTCGTCAAATCAACGAAGCACCTGAGTTGTTTGGTGCGAGAAATATTGAGGTGAAAGACATCGATGGAAACGTGTCTTGGGATATCATTGCAATCGCTCGCGGGCGCGCACTGATCATTTTTTCCCATACACCCGAAGCTGGAATCTGGTCGGTGGATCGAGTGGAGTCTTGGAAGTGTGAAGACGGTAACTGCCTGCTTGCCGATTTCGATAATGACAGTTGGTTTGAATTGATCAGCACCCGAAATGGCGTTGCCACCTCCAATCGACTTCTCGGCAGTGCAACAGAAATTAAAATCGCTGACCCCGTCGGATTGACAGGCAAGTTTCAATCCGCGATCGATTTCAACTTCGATGGTAAATTAGACGTCTTATCGATCGTCGATGGCAAGTGCCACGTCTTACGCAACACAACCACACCCGTGGGCCACTTTACAACGGTCCGAATGCGCGGCATCGACGACAACAACGCTAACAGTGGACGGGTCAATCATTATGCAATTGGTTCCGTTGTCGAGTTGCGATTTGGGCCACACTACCGAGCTCAGATCATCACCAGTCCATCAACCCACTTCGGGCTTGATGGCTATGATTCTGCGTCATCTTTAAGGGTGATCTTTCCCAACGGACTGACGCAAACGACTCCCCAACCGCCCATCGATACCATCATTGAAGAAGAACAAACGCTGAAAGGGTCCTGTCCCTATTTGTACGCCTGGGATGGCCAGCAGTTTGCATTTGTCACCGATTGTTTGTGGGCGGCACCGCTGGGACTGCAAGTCGCAAACGGAGTCGTGGCGAAAGATCGCCCATGGGAGTACTTAAAGGTTGACGGGCGATTTGTAAAACCACATAACAACCAATACGAATTGCGCATCACCGAAGAGTTGTGGGAAATCGCATACTTCGATCATGTGTCGCTTGTTGCGGTCGACCATCCAGCGGATGTCGATGTTTGGACAAACGAAAAAGTAGGGCCGGGCGAGATCGCGACTCCCATCATTCATGCGTTTTCACCCGACGATCGCCTGACGCTTCGTCGTGGAATCGATACCCAAGGGCGAGATGTAACCGATGGCCTACGGTCAATTGATGGCCAATATGTACAGGGTTTTGATCGCAGGCTGCGGCAAGGCCTCTGTCCACCACACTGGGTCGATTTAGACTTTGGTCCGCTGCCCGATCGTAAAACCGCCAGTGGTGACGATGCAGCGGTTTTCCTGGTAATGACTGGTTGGATTTTGCCGACCGATACCTCGTTGAATATTCAAATTGATCAAAACCCAGATCTCAAGCCGATCGAGTTTCCTTCGGTTTGGGTTCCTGATGCGACTGAACCGAGCGGATGGCGCAAGGCGATCCATTATATGGGATTCCCCGGCGGAAAAACGAAAACGATCGTCGTTGATGTCTCCGCGGCGATCCTTAAGGACGACCCCAGATTACGGGTCCACACGTCGGCGCAGATCTATTGGGATTCCGCGGAGTTGGTCGTCCGGCGAAACGTGCCGGAAGTATCAGTCCATGAACTGAACCTCACCAGCGCGGTGCTTGGCTATCGTGGGTTTTCGCGCAAGCATCGCCCGTCGGAACAGTCGCCTGAAACTTATGATTATTCAACTGCCGAGACTTCACCCAAGTGGCCTCCGCTGCGTGGTCGATTCAGCCAGGAAGGCGACTGCCTATCGCTGCTTAGCGAATGGGACGATGCGATGGTGGTTATGGGCAGCGGCGATGAAATGCGACTGACCTTCACCGTACCTGATGTCGAACTTCCCCAAGGGTGGAAACGAGACTTCATTCTTCATTGCGTTGGCTGGGATAAAGACGCTGACCTCAACACCCTCACTGGCCAAAGTAGCGAACCGCTGCCATTTCGCGCCATGACCGAGTATCCGCCGACAAGAGCTCATGCCGAGACGATCGATCGTGTCGAAGCGATCAATTTTAATCATCTCAATCGACGACAAAGCTATCGATCGTTTTGGTACCGACCGTAGCGGGATTGTCCCTCGCTTACGCGTGGGATGGGGCTGTTACTCGCCCAATCGCATTGGGCAGGTACTGGATCAAGTCGGAGGCGACCATACCAGCTTCGCCGATCGCCTCGGCCGCCAAGTCGCCGGCGAGACCATGAATGTAGGCTCCCAAACGAGCGGCATCCCAAGGCGAGTGCCCTTGGCCAAGCAGCGATGCGATAATGCCTGTCAAGCAATCGCCGCTGCCTCCACTGGCCATACCAGGATTTCCTGTCGAATTGAACCAACGTGATTGACCATCGGTAATGAAGGTTTGCGAACCTTTCAACAGCAAGACACTCTGGGTTGATCTTGCATATTCACATGCGGCTTCGATTTGTCCAGCGCGGTCTTTGGCCGACACGCCCGAAAGCCGTTGCATTTCACCGGGATGAGGCGTCAACACGGCGGGACCACGAAGACTCATATCGGATGTCCTGGCGATCACATTCAATGCGTCAGCATCAAACACCCTTGGCACGGCGGGATTCATTGCAAGCCGGCGCACCAAACGAATGCCGCCTGGGCCTGTTCCCATTCCTGGCCCGATGGCGATCACATCGGATTTCGAGACGGGATCAGCGGCGGTTTTATAGGCATCGATCGCGAATTGCCCTTTGGGCGTTGCGGGTGCAGCGATCGTCATGATGCAAGGATCAAACGCAGCGACCGTTTCGAGGCAACAATCGGGAACCAGGGCCGACACGAGTCCTGATCCCGCACGCAACGCGGCCATCGCCGACAGCGAAATCGATCCGCTCATGCCACGTGACCC
>DNWZ01000633.1:33888-44108 GCA_003506095.1 Planctomycetaceae bacterium
CGCAGCAACAGTGGCGGAACGGAAACCGCGTCTCGGGGCAGGGCAGGGGAGTGGCTCATCGTGGCTCAGCTTGCAGAGACAGAAGCAGGACGTTCGGATGTGGCGAATCGTTTTGCCAAGTCACGCAGTTGGGTCGCGACCAGACCCGCGACATATCCGCCTTTGAATCCGGCATCGATCCCTACGACGGTTACGTTCGACGCACATGAAGTCAACATGCCGAGCATCGGCGTGATTCCACCGAGCGCCGATCCGTAACCGACACTGGTTGGTACCGCAATTACCGGACAACCGACGTGGCCACCCACGACGCTGGGCAATGCACCTTCCATCCCCGCACAGACGATGACCGCACAGGCCGCTCGCAAGCGTGGTACCACCGCGATGATCCGCTGGGGACCGGCCACGCCAACGTCTTCGATCACATCGACCGCAACGTCCATCCAGCCGAGCGTTTCAATCGCTTCGGCGGCAACATACTTGTCGGTACTGCCGGCGGTGACCACGGCGACATGAAAATCGCTGTCGCAGGGGAGTTGATTGCCATGGGGACGATCGCCATGGGGCAGGGCAGGGGACCGATCGACTACGGCGGTTGGCAAAACCGGCCGATTGTCCAATCGCAGGGTCCGCGCATCGGGTTCGTAGCGATGGTGTTCAAACGCGGCGGTCAACTGTGCAGCAGACGCTGGTGCGATTCGCGTGACCAAAACCGATTGGCCCGACTTCAACAATTGGCTGGCGATCGCTTGAATCAGGTCGGCCGACTTTCCTTCGCCATAAATCACTTCACCAAATCGGCAACGGGCCGGACGGCCGAGGTCGACCGTTGCCCCGGCCATTTTGGCCAGAGCATCGCCCGCAGTTCCGACACCGTCGGCTTCGGCCTGGTCGAGCGCTTGCTCGACGGTCATCTTTTGGTCAGCAACAGCTTGCAGAATGCTTTGCAGGGCAGGGGAGGGCATATCACACGGCGATGAAAGGAATGGATGGGAACAAATCGGCAACGCGTTCGGAACTTGGTGGCGATTTTACGGATTCACGTCTTTCGCTGTGGTCCCAATCGTCGCTTCGAATGAATATACTCTTTTCGCGAAACTTCGCGGCGATCCCCTGATCGCCGGAAACCCATCGAAAAACAACCGCGTCAGTCACAGCGATCCATTGTCCTGACAAATCACTTTCCACACCGAATCGATTCCATGAAAAAAAGTTGCGTATTGGCTTACTCCGGCGGCCTCGACACGTCGGTCATCGTTGTCTGGCTGCAAGAACAAGGGTACGAGGTCCATGCGGTTTACGTCGACTTGGGCCAACCCTGCGAAGATCCGCAAGCGATTCACGAGAAGGCCAAGAAGTGTGGTGCGGCATCGTCGCGAATCGTCGATGTCCGCGAAGAGCTCTGCCGCGACTTTGCATTCCCCGTGTTGGCGTGGCGGGCAAAATACGAAGGGATCTACCTGCTGGGCACTTCGATCGCTCGGCCTTTGATCAGCAAAGTCTGTCTGCAAGTGGCCCGCGAAGTTGGGGCGACGGCTTACGCACACGGCGCGACTGGCAAGGGGAACGATCAATGTCGATTCCAATTGGCCGCTGAGGCGCTCGATCCGAAAATCGAAATGATTGCTCCGTGGCGGATGAAAAGTTTTCGCGACGCGTTTCCCGGCCGCACCGAATTGATCGCCTATTGCGAAAAGAACGACATCCCGGTCAAGGCGAGCGCATCCAAGCCTTACAGCAGCGACGAAAATGTGCTGCACATCAGCTATGAAGCCGGCCAATTAGAAGAACTGGATGTCAATGGCGTCGAATTAGTCGATTTCGGAATGGGAGTCAGCCCCCAACAGGCGCCCGATAAATCCGAACTGGTCACGATCGGATTCGAATCTGGCGTGCCCGTAACACTTGATGGCAAGCGTGTCTCGGCGCTAGAGATGGTTCAATCGCTGAATAAAATCGGCGGCCGTAACGGGATTGGCCGAATCGACATGGTGGAAAACCGATTTGTCGGGATGAAGAGCCGCGGGGTGTATGAATCACCTGGCATGACCATCCTGTACGACGCGCATATGAATGTGGAACAACTGACGATTGATCGCGACTTGGCACACTTGCGTGACCGATTGGCCCCTGAAGTGGCTGAGATGGTCTACTATGGATTCTGGTACACACCCAAGATGGACGCGTTGATGGCCTTCAATCGCGAAGCTCAAAAACCGGTGACTGGCGAAGTAACGCTCAGCCTTTACAAAGGCAACATTTCGGTGGACAAACGGTCGAGCCCCTACAGTTTGTACGACGCCGACATTGCGACCATGGAAGGCGGCGGCAGCTACAATCAAGACGACGCTGAAGGTTTTTTAAGAATCAACGGCCTGCCATGCCGAGTGCAAGGATCCATTCGGCCCCGGGCTTATTGAGCAGTTAGCTGCGTCATAATCATTACACTGGTTGCCTCCTACTGCATTCGAGCGGCCGATCACTGAAAACTCACAGGGTTGTTTTCAGTGAATGGACGGATGCAGTCTTTGGCAAGCCAATCTTTGCACTGCCAATCACTCCCGATTCTTCGGCGAATGATTGCACGCCGCATTAAAATGGGCTGGGTTAGGCCACCTGTCTACTCACTCCGAACAAGAGCTTGCTTCGGAGAAGACCAAACCGGACACCACCAGGACAATCCCGCCAAAAGAGGGGTGCTGACTAAGCTTCAGCTTCGCCGAGCCTTCGGCTACGATCACCCCCTCAAATTAGTTGCAGAAATTTCTTGATAATTGCGGAAAACTGTTGCAACTGCCTGAGAGTTTCCTTAAGCTCCGATAAGGGCTCTCTCGCTCACCTTGCTTTCGTAGTAAGTCTCTTCACATTTTCATTCGAGGTCTTTATGAAGAAGCGGAAATTTTCTTCTGCGGGTGGTTTTACGTTAGTGGAACTGCTAGTCGTCATTGCAATTATTGGTGTTATGGTCGGATTGCTTCTGCCAGCAGTCCAAGCGGCTCGCGAGGCGGCTCGCCGTATGTCGTGTTCGAATAACCTCAAGCAGATCGGGTTAGCACTCCACAACTACCACGATACATTTCAGATGCTGCCTGCCGGTGCAGCGGGTCAGTCAAATGGTGGTTGGGGCGTATCGTTTTTCGTAGGTATTCTTCCCTATGTTGAACAGCAAGCGTATTACGACAACATCAACTTCAGCGTTGCAAGTCGTGGCTACACAGGTAACTGCAGCAATCCATTGTTGGCTAACAAGCAAATGGCTTGGTTGCGTTGCCCATCCGACCCACGTGACATGCTGGGGGTTAGCACATGTGGAAACAACAGCACCTTGCCAAGTTATAAAGGGATTTCGGGTTCTGCTCCCGTCGCTGGCACTACAGTCGGTTTAGGCGGCTACAACGAGCCCAACGTGACAAACAATGGCTGTTGTGCTGGAACACCGGGTTCTGGCATCAACTCTCGCGGTGGTGTTTTGTTCGCCAACAAGTGGCTTCGCTTTGCTGAGATCACAGATGGGCTGTCTAACACGGCGGCGGTCGGAGAGCATTCGAACTTTGTGCTCAACGCAGCTGGCGCCAAGGTAACCGTTTCTGACCATCACGGCTGGATGATGGGTGCTGGTAACCAAAGCTTAGTTTATGGAGACCGAGTGTTTAACTGCACGACAGTCACCTTTCGCCCTGGCACACGAACACAAGGACTTCCGGGAATCACAGCCAATTATGGTGCAAATGCACCTTTGCTTTCGGCTCACCCAGGCGGCTCACTGCTTGCACTTGCTGATGGCAGCGTTGTTTTCTTGAGTGAATCCGTCGATTTACTAACTCTTGCCTATCTTGTTACTCGCAATGACGGCCAGGTTCTTGGCCCCTACTAGGCACATGACTCATTCCGGGACTGATCAAACGCTCGCGGCATGAAGAATAACACAATAACCGTGCCACTTGTCACCCAATGTCAAGTGGCACGGTTAGTCTGTTTCGCAATCATTGATATCTAATTAATCTGTTACCTGCTATTACAATCGAAGGGTTGGAAAGACTTCAACCAAAGGGAAGCGTATGAAATTTTTTAGCATCTGTGCCCTGGCTGCTTTTTCGCTGCTTATTGGCGGATGTGGGCCTTCTGCCCCAAAACCGACCGCGACCTTAACCGGAAAAGTGACACTAGGCGGAACCCCTGTGCCGGCAGGAACATCGATTCTATTCATGGACCCGACAACCGGAAATGTTGCTGTCGGACTCGTTGGGGACGGTGGCGCATTTACAGCGTCAACCAATGGAACGCCAGGTCTTTTTGTTGGCGAGTATTCAGTCACAGCGAAAGGTCCCGATTTGGTGGTAGATGCCGAAGCCGCAATGCAACCAGGCTTCAAGCCACCGACGGACCCCATTCCCGCAAAATATCAATCAGCGCAAAGTAGCGGTGAAAAGGTAACTATCGTGGATGGTCCGAACACTTACAATTTAGACATGACACCCTAAACTGTATGCCAGTCAAAACGAAGCCAGCTTTGATTTTCAAGGCTGGCTTTTTTTATTGGTACTTCGACAATTTGGCTTATCGGTAATGATCGCAGAAAAAGGGCACACCAAAACAAAGCTATTCATGCTGCTTTGCCTTCTTTTTATCGAAGGCTGTGGCAAGCCAAGCGGCAGAGGCGATTCAACGGCACCTGCCGATACAGATCACGTTGCGAATGCATCAGGATGGTCAGCCACGCAAGAGGATTGGTTCAGGGATGCAGAGGCGATTGATTACACATATCGCAGCGGCCGCGAATCGGGTCTTTACACAATTCTAGAGTCCGTTGGAGGTGGAGTTGCGGTTATCGACTTTGATAACGATGGCGACCTTGATCTGGTGTTTGCTGGTGGGGGAACGATTGACTCCGTCTCCGTCACGGGAAATCCGCTAGCGGCCTATCGAAACGACCGAAATTGGCAGTTCGTGAATGTCACAAAGCAGGTGGGACTTGATCTACCGCTGGACTACTCGCATGGTGTCACTGTATGTGATTTCAATCGTGACGGTTGGCCAGATTTGTACGTTACGACCTACGGCCAAAGCAAATTGTTTCTTAACAACAATGGCGTTTTCCGTGATGTGACAAATGAATGCGGATTGGACTTTATTGGCTGGAGCACCGGAGCCGTCTGGTTTGATGCGAATCAAGATTCTTGGCCTGATTTGTTTGTGATTGGATACGTGCAATGGAAACCGGAATCGCCGCCGTGCATCAATAAGGTCCAGGATGTATGCCCGCCGCAGCGGTATCCGTCTGCAAAAGACCGCCTATTCATCAATCAGGGCGGGTCGCGATTCATCGAACAGTCTGACGCAGCGGGGATCGCATCAGGGGGAAAGGGCTTGGGTGTTGTCGCATCCGACTTCAATGGCGACGGGTTTGTCGACCTCTATGTCGCCAATGATGCGGTTGAGAACCAACTCTATTACGGCAAGGGTGATGGTACTTTCCAAGAGGTCGGCAACCTTGCTGGCGTAGCAGTTAACGCCGTCGGCGCTCCCGAAGGGAGCATGGGTGTCGATTTTGGCGACGTCGATGGTGATGGTCGGGGAGATTTATGGGTGACCAATTTTCAGTTTGAAGATAACTCGCTCTACCGGAATCTCAATAACAAGCTCTTCCAACATTCAACCATTGCGTTCGGACTTGGCGGGACCAATAGAACCAATGTTGGCTTTGGAACCGGATTTGTTGACTTCGACTTGGATGGCTGGCTTGACCTTTTTGTCGTTAATGGCCACGTGCGTTATCTCGATGACCATCCGCATCGCCAGAAGGGGACTGTTTACCGCAACGTCCCACACTCCGATTTAACGGCGCAAACTTTTCTTGGCCGTCGCTTCACCGATGCCACCGCTCAAAGCGGTGAATGGTTTTCAAAGGCCCACGTCGGCCGAGGCGCGGCGTGGGGTGACCTGGACGGTAACGGAGCACAAGATTTGGTTGTCGTCTGCCAAGATGAACCGGTCGCCTTACTAGCCAACCTTAACCAACCTCAGCATTGGATCGGCCTGCGGCTAGTCGGTACGCTGTGTGACCCAAATGCTGTTGGGTCTTCGGTAGAATTCGACCACAAGGGTCGAACACTAACTCGCTGGGTTACATCAGGCTCTAGCTATCTATCGCAGAGCGACACGACCATTCACTTGCCCGTGGAAGCCGATCTCGTTGCTGTCAGTGTCCGTGTCAAATGGATTGGGGGCACGACAGAAACGTTTAATGGATTATCACTCAATCGCGTTCATAAACTTGTACAGGGTCAAGGCAATTGATATCGATCAGGCCCCGATTCGCTGCAACCATTCTCCTGCTGGTCCTTGGCGGTACAGCATCAATCTGGATGCTGCGCACAACGCCGGATTCACTTTACCGTCAAGCAATCGCGATCAAGGACACCGACCCGAAACAGGCCCAGAAACTGCTGCTACATAGCATCGCTCTATCCGACGCCGAGTTCCCTAAGGCGAACATCGCTTTGTGTGCACTATTGGTTGCCGACGGACAGTGCATAGAAGCACTTGGAAGTTTTGACGGGATAAGAAACTTCAATGCATGTGATCCCAACGACCTTTGCCAACTGGCTCGGGCCGCCGTCGAGCATGATTGCATGTTGTTAGCCAAACTGTCCGCGGAAGCGGCAGCGACGCTGCCTGGTGACCACCAAGCGAGTGCCTTGCAAATCATCACGCTAGCATTCTCAGCAAAACAAGACTGGAATTCTGCGCTACAAGCCTGCGATCGTTGGATCGAAATCGCACCTGGTAGCGGCGAAGCTTGGGCGATGCAGGGTGATTTGCTAAATAAGACGCTGCGACCGCTAGCCGCCGTCGATGCTTATCGCAAATCATTGTCACTCGATCCGACACAAACCCCAGCGACGCTAGGTATTCGCCGGTCGTTGATAAGTCTCTTAATCGCGATCGGTGAATCGGACGAAGCACGAACGCACCTGAACAGCATAGGTGAATCGGACAGGCAGAGCATCGAACTTGTAATTGCAGAAGCGAAATTACTGCACTTGGAGGGCAATCTGGCAGCTGCGAAATCTGCCATGGATCAAGTTATCATGCGTTGCGAGGACAATTGCATGGACGCCTTCTTTCTTCGCGGACTGATCCATTTCGACCTCGCCAACTATGATTTATGCATCGCTGACCTTCAAAAAGTTATCGCGATTGAACCTAACCATAAAGAATCGCACCATAAATTAGGCCGAGCGTTGTTAAGCGTTGGGCAGAATGACCTTGCTCAACACCATCTTGAAGTTAGTCGTAAAATGACCGACGCAGTCATTCGTTCATTATCGACCGATCAAAACTAAGGCTGCTTCCCGTCTCTGGACCATCTCGTCACCGATCCAGCACATCGTCCGCCAGGGGTTCGCCGCCGGAGACGGTGATCAGCGCCATGACGGTCGACGGCGAGGTTTGATCGCTTAAGAAATGGCTGCGGCCGTCGACGGTTGCGACTACCGCGCCGCCAACATTGACCCCACCCATCTCGCGGCCCGACGACGTGCCGATCACGCCTTGCATCAATGTGACATCAAGATCATGAGGCTCCAGCCAGCTCGGATAATAGTTGCTTGTCAAAGAGCTTGCTTCAACAACCAGCAATGTTTGTCCGTGATCGTCAGATACCGCCCCCGGTGAAAGCGGACGAAATGAGCCCGCGGGATCGCTGGCCGGGGCAGGGGGGAAGAGCGTTCCAGGACCCGTTATCAAAAAATAGGCAGCGTCGCTTCCATACAACTGGCTCGACGCGGCGCGATAAACCGCTGGCATGCGACTGGTCAATTCAAGATTGCTAGGCGAATCCCACGGCTGGTTCATGTCATAGTCGTTGAACAATTCCTTCTGGTCGAGATACGGCAGGACCAGAACTCGCCAACTGTGCATCAGCGTCCCATCGGGACGCCGAATAACCGGCGGAGGATAGGTGCCGTGGTCCGCTGCATAAGCGTTCAACGCAGATGCGATCCTTTCGATGTTGCGAATGCTTTGCACACGCAACCGATTGGTTTGGATCGACGTTAATGCCGGTGATCCATAACGAACCATGGCAACTGAGCCACAAATAACAAGGACCAGCACGACTGCGGCCGCGACCAATCGCCGAACCATCGGCCTGGAATTGCCAAGCTGCCATGCGGCGGGCCCGCGCGTTGCTACACCACGCGCACCACCGGCCGCTCGAGTTTCCGGTGGTGCGAAATCGGGTAGTCGGATCTCGGCGCCGCAAGTTACACAACGTCCTGATTGTCCGCTGTATCGATCGTCAACCAGCGTTTTCGTTTGGCAGTGCGTGCAAGTGAATAGATAAGGCATGACAACCGTCGATTAAGAGCCTCTGCGAAACTGAACAGACATTTTAAATACGAGGCGGGCTAGGGCAGGGCGGAGGCCCCCGACACAGACAGCCCATCGAGTATCATATCCAATCGGTCGGATCTTCGTGGCTCGCTATCTGTGCAATGCGTTTGGAAACCATGTTGCGAACGTATTCATCCTTTATCGCAATGCTCGCTGCGAGCTGGTGCGTGATGGTGACGACGCACGAACTAGGGCACGTTATTTCAGGGACCCTCAGTGGTGGCCAACTGGTTCACGCCGAACTGCGTCCTTGGAGGTTGCCGCACAGCCATTTCATGCCTGATCCGCGACCGCTGGCGACACTTTGGGGCGGACCGATTCTGGGAGTCACGGTGCCGCTGTTGGCGGCCATGATGATTCGCCGTGATTGGGCTTGGTTCATTGCCGATTTTTGCTTAATTGCTGGTGGAACCTACATCGCCTTGGCTTGGATCAGCCATGAACCGCTGCTGGACACCGCGCGATTGTTGAAAGCTGGCGCACGGCCATGGCAAATCGGGATGTTCTGCGTGGTCACGATCGTGCCAGGCTATATGAGATTCCGCAGTCGTTGTATCGAGTGGCTGCGGCCGACAGCAAACATATCCACAAAAAACCTTGAAGGCTGAACCTTGAGATTTGTAATCCAGCGAGTGACTCACGGGTCGGTGACGGTTGAAGGAAACGTTGTCGGATCGATCGGGCAAGGTTTGGTCGTCTTGGTCGGGGTAGGGCAGGGCGATACAGAATCGATCGCCCTGCGGATGGTGGAAAAAATGCTGGGGTTAAGAATTTTTTCCGATCAAGCCGGGAAGATGAATCTGAGTGTGGTCGATATCGCCGGCGAACTGCTGATGATCAGCCAATTCACACTTTATGCAGACTGCCGCAAAGGGCGGCGACCTTCGTTCATCGCCGCAGGCGAACCAGCGATCGCTCAATCGCTGTTTCGGTTTTGCATCGAGCGGGTAAGTGCGTCCGGATTAAAAACCGCGTCGGGCATCTTTGCGGCGGACATGCAGGTGTCGCTTAATAATGACGGCCCGGTGACGATCGTTTTGGATTCGGACGAGCTGGGGTTGTAGAACGACGGCTCCCGCTGGACAAACCAGCAAGGGGGCAGGGCGGTGGGGAAACTCACCGCCGGATCGGAAACCACTGTTTCCACGATGGTGCTGATTCGATTTGTTCAACCACATAAGGTTGTGTCCAGCGTTCGCGTTCCTTCAACCTTTGGATAATTCCTTGGTCGCCCCATGCCAAGTAGGCAAAGAGAATCAGCTTTCCATAAACCGATACATTCGCTGATAAACAATCGCCCCAAAATTTAAGCGCTGTGCCGAAAGATTTCTTCAGTCGGAAACGTCCGTGGCGGTAGTCAATGCTCCAGATTTCATCCAAAATCAAATGCACCATAAATCCGACTACCACAGCAGCACTCTTAAATACACGCGCGGCTTCGGATGGTGTCGGCATTAGAAGATAAGCAAGTATCCCAACCGATGCCGCTGCGGGAATGCTATGCCACATCCCTCGGTGAACCGTATATCGCCGAAAGACTTCCACAACAAAGAATCGGATGGTGATATAGATCAACATCGCCGCCAGCGCCATCGCTTCGGGCGATAGATCGAGGTCGCGAAAACGGTTGATCATCAACATCGGTACCACGGCCGATGCGAACATGCTGGTCTCGCGAAGTGGCACTCCTGAATTGCTATCAAGATCCGGCAGCATTCCGGCAACCGAACATAAACCCGCAGCTAGCAAACCGCTTTCGATCGACATGCCTTGATGAAATGTTCCCCAGTAGCCGTATGCGGCTCCGACAATCGTGCTTCCGG
>DNWZ01000028.1 GCA_003506095.1 Planctomycetaceae bacterium
ATGGCTCCCAGCGATTGAAGTTGCCCACTCCAACCGGAACCTCATCATCGCCACCGATTCGGATCGCTTGGCCGACGACACCGGGTACCGCAGTGGTTCCTTTGGGGGCGGGTTTCTCGAAGTCAAGATGTGCGACCATGCCGAGAATGTTCGTGGACGAGGACGGCACGGTCGGCTGATCGGCTGTAGTCTCTGGTTGCTGTTGTGACCAAGCGAGAAAGGAATCAGTCGCTGCGGTCTTGACGTCTGCGGTTTTATGTTCGATCGCGTAAACACGAGCGATCGCGTTATCGTATTGCTGTCGCTGGACATCGGTCGGAAGGGCCAATGTCGGCGTCGGGCACGAATCAGTGAAGAAGGCATATAAACCCGCTTCGTCGATCTTATCAAAGAAACTTGTCAGTTGATAATATTCGCGCTGTGACAGCGGATCGTATTTGTGGTCATGGCAGCGACAACATTCGAGCGTCAGCCCAAGAAAGGCGGTGACGACGGTTTGGGTACGATCGGCGACATACTCGGTACGGAACTCTTCAGGAACGCTGCCCCCTTCGCACTCCTGAGGGTGCAACCGATTGAAGGTGGTTGCTAGGATTTGATCGGGTGTGGCATCGGGTAACAGATCGCCCGCAATTTGTTCTGCAATGAACCTGTCATAAGTCATTGATGAATTGAATGCCGAGATCACCCAATCACGATACGGCCAGACTCGGCGGTCGCGGTCGACTTGCATCCCATAGCTGTCACTGTATCGAGCGACGTCTAACCAGTCGGCGGCCATCCGTTCGCCATAACGAGGCGAAGCGAGCAAGCGATCGACCAGTTTCTCGTAAGCATCAGGTGAGTCGTCGTTAACAAATTGGTCGATCTGCTGGAGCGTGGGCGGCAATCCGGTCAGGTCGAAGGTGACTCGGCGGATCAATGTTTCGCGACTCGCTTGGGGTTGCGGCGTTAATCGCTGGCGATTCATTTTGTCCAATAGAAAACGATCGATGGCATTTTGGGGCCAGTGCGATTCTTGCTCGATCGGAATCGAGGCAACATCGGGAACCGTCGGTCGCGTGGGAGGTTCGAACGACCAATGCGATTGATACGGTGCGCCGGCGTCGATCCAGCGGCGCAGCAACGTTTTCTGTTCGGCGGTGAGGGTGCGCCCCGTTTCCGGAGGCGGCATCAGTAAATCTTTATCGTCGTGAAAGATTCGGCTGATCAGTTCGCTGGCGTCGCTGTTGCCCGGATCGATGGCGCTCTCAACAGCTGCGTCGCGGACATCCAGTCGCAAATCGGCTTCTCGTTTTCCGGCATCGGGGCCGTGACAGAAGAAGCAATTTTCGGAAAGGATCGGTCGAATGTCGCGATTGAATTCGATTTCTGATTCCGGCGGTTGCGCATGGGCGACGGTGCCGAATGAAAGCAAAAGCGATGCAAACGTGACCAATTCCACCAAAAATAAACGGAGGGTATGGCACTTTCGAAGCGAAATCGTTGACGGATGCTTGTCGATTGGCACGACGATACCAAGTTGTGAGGCGAGACCATGACGGACCGAAAAATGGCCGTCACGGGTGAAGGGGAAAACCGTATTATAGCTACTCGGCCAGAGGAGTGGCCAGCGCCACCAGCATCCACCGCCCCAGGCGACAGGGCTACCGGACCGGTGGTCTGTTTCGCTCGCAATTTTCTCGGTCGCCCAACCGTCGACTCTTGTACTGCTACATCAACAAGCGTTTTGTTTGTCGCTTTAGCAAGCGATGCGCGATTTGCAATCAGACCATCAGTTAGCATGCCGCCTGTCCGCATTGGGAACTATTTGCAAGCGGAACATCCCCTTGGTAAGGAGGTTAAAACGCTTCACAAGCAGAATCTAGCACTCCAGCGCCGTCTCGTTTGTCGAGACGATTTCCCAATCCGCTCCAAGACCATTACCTAGAACTTGGGCGGGTGGGCTGCTCGCTCCTCAGCTCGGCGATCCATCAAGGCTGGTTGCTCCAATCGTACGGCCCGTCATTTGCAACACTTCGCGGCAAGCAACATTCAAGTTGCAAAGACTGTGTTTGATAGAAAGGCACGCTATGTGGCGGAGGCCTCTGAGAACACTTCACATGGGAGATAAATCATGGCCGCAAATATGAACAGTACAATTGTTGGAGTTTTCGAGACCCCAGAGAATGCGCAAGGAGCAGTGAAAGAACTTGCCAAGCGTGGACTCACGGATGCTCAGATTGGAGTCGCAGGACACGACTACTCCGACAAGACGGGCACGCACGGGCGTCGGATCGACGACGAAGAGTCTGAGTCTTATGCCGGCGAAGGCGCGGCAACGGGCTTGGCGGCTGGGGCGGGTGTCGGAGCATTATGGGGATTGGGAATCATCGCTGGAGCCATTCCAGCGATCGGTCCAGCAATCGCCGGGGGAACACTAGCAGCGATTCTGTCGAGTGCCGCCGCTGGAGCCGCCGCTGCTGGCGTCGCAGGCGGTTTGATCGGATTGGGGATTTCCAAGGACGAAGCAGAATTTTACGAACGCGAGTATCGCGCTGGTAAAACGATCGTAACTGCAACCGCTATGGGACGCGAAGAAGAGGTACGCCAGGTATTTCAAGAATGGGGTGCTTATGACATGCACTCACAACCTACCAGCAGGTCTACAACGGCAACAACCGGACGGGTTCGCGGTCAATCCCCAGGCATTTCAACTGCTGATACCGACGCATACATGCAAACACAGCAGATCCGCACGACGCGTTAAAGTTAAAGGCCCTTGATGGGTTAAATATCCAGCCTTAGTTTAACTTCAAACTAGGCTGCAATCCAAGGTGATGCTGCGTTGCCCTCAGTGCCTGTTATTCAATATTTGAAAACAGGTACTGCACGACTCGCGATCGGCTATACTCCCTTAAAACGATTCAACGCATCTTTCGGGTCGTTTTCTCATCAATCGACGATATCTTCAATCGTCTTTACGATATGTGGTATCCGATCTTGAAAGTTTCGATCAAGAACCAAACGTTGATTGATCTCGAGTTCAATGCCACAATACTGTTCGGCGTTAAATCGTTTCCTCAAGAAAGTGGTAAAGCCATCAGACCGACCTAAATAGGGATAGTTTTTTCGAACTCGCCAATGAGGGATCAGCCTTCCAAAATTCTGATTCCATCGCTCGCAAATGTCACGTTCACCCAGTCGACGCGGGTCATACAGCAAACCGATATCGGCATTGCGTTCAACGCCATTTAGAATCGGAGTAAAACTGTGGAGTGATAAATGCAACACTCGAGCGCCCGCTGAGATTTGTGATTCAATCCAGGTCCCCACCGCGTTTCTGTGCGAGTCATAATAACGATTAAGTATGGTCTGCTTCGATTCAGCATCAAGCACACCGGAAAACTCCGAGAATAGTTGCCGGTGCCATAGCGACCGGTTTACTTCGACCAGCAATCGCGACACCTTCGTCGCGAAAAGAGGAAAGCCGTAGTGACCTGCCAGCGCATTGCCGAGATCAAGTGTGCCAGGGTCCCATCCTCGATGTGAGCGAAGAACGCTTTCGCGGCCAGCGAAAAGTTTCTCGAACTGCTTGGGGACAAAGCATGTTGCGTGCTCACAGGTGAACACGACCGCCTGACGATCACAGGCTCGTTTCATTTTCAGCCAAAAACATCTTTCCCTGCTGCAGGCAATCGCACAATTTACCATAGACTGCTGGCAGTCGATCGACGTTGTGGCAAACCGCTTCGGTTATGCGGCGTGCAAGCGGTCCGTCCTTTGTGATCGTTTGCATGACCGAGACAGTCTTGGCCGACAGTGGTTCACGAATGGGATGCTGGATCAATCGCGATATCAACTCTGCCCAAACCTCTTTAGCGGTCGCATGCGACGATGAAACACCGATTAAATCAAGATATCGATGATCGCGAATAATTGATTTCTCCGCGTTGCACACTACGTCGAAAAAGATGTTGGCCAGGGGTATCGTCGCCATTGCTTTCTGTTGCGAAAATGATGAAACCGATTCACTGACCAGCAACTGTACCAACTTGGTTACGGTTTCTGCGATTGCGCAGTCGACTTCGGGACATTCCTGAACATCGATTACACGAATCTCGATCGCCCCACGATCAAAGCGTGCGATTGCGCCTCGTGAATTGAGAAACGGATGTTGCAAAAATCCGTCTGGGTCATAAGGTGCGATGTTACGGTAAGTGACATCAAAGATTTCTCGTTCGTAATCGGCTTGTGTAAACACAGGTTCGGGAACGACCAATCCGGTAATCGATGGAATTTTTGCTGAATTATTTCGGTATACTTCCATGCGATAATCGAGAAAACCTGTTTCACGGCCGTCGGCAAATGGGGAGCTTGCAGCAATCGCTGGAAGGATCGGTAAGACCAACCGAATCGCGGCGTGCAAACGCCCGAACTCGTCATCACCTGAAAACGGCAGGTTGATATGCATGCTCTGCAGGTTCGCCCAACCGTGACCTCGGCAATCGAAGATCCGGTTGTACGCTTCGTAAATCGGATTGTTATCGTGAGGCCACAATTTCAAGTCGTCAATCGGATCCATCCATGGGTGCATCGCCGTCGGCATCAAGCGTGAATTGAATTGCTCTGCAATCTGATTCAGCCGATTGAGGCTTCGCCGAAACTCTTTGGCGAATCCGACAAGCGACCCGACTGGGCCATTTGTCTTTAGCTCAATCACATGCAACGCAAGCTCGTTGGACCAGCAAATCGTTCCGTCATCAAAATCGGATGACAGTTCACCGGCAGCTTGCATGATTAATTCATCAGCGATCGGTTTGACATTCAACGTCTCGCGATCAACGATCATATACTCCAGTTCGATACCGTAAGCATCGAACAAATGCAATTGTGCAGTCTGGTCATCCATGCTTTGACGTTCTTTCTCAACCCACTCGGTTCGCTGCGGTAGATCTGATTGGTTCTTCTGCTTCACCAGCAATGAACAATTTCATTCGAGCAGACTATTAAAAGTACCGTGATTTTTTCTGTTCCATTCGGCGCAGGAAAACGCTCATGATTCTCAAATAAAGTTCATCTTTTAAAACTTGATCTTCGACCCCCGAATCGATGTTCGGGTTGTCGTTCACTTCGATCACATAAAACTTGCCATTGGATTCCTTGACATCGACACCATACAGCCCATTGCCCATCAAGTTAGCTGATTTCAATGCGACCTGAACAGCCTTACGCGGAACCCATTCGATCGGCATTGTTTCGAAGCGACCATACTGATCGTTTCCCTTTTTATTATGGTCGATGATTTGCCAGTGTCCCGACGCCATAAAATACTTGCAGGCAAAGATCGGTTGCTGATCGATGATGCCGATACGCCAGTCGAAGGTGGTTGGCAAGAACTCTTGGGCCACGACGAGATCGGACTCTTTGAAAAAGAGTTCTAATTGCGCGTTCAGTTCGTCTTGATTAGCGACTTTGATCACGCCTTGCGAAAATGCGCTGTCGGGCTTTTTCAGAACCAGAGGAAACCCAAGTTGCTCACCAACGATATTCGCATTTCGACTGTGTGCGACGATCGTTTTGGGGATCAGAATGTTGTGTCGGGCCAGCAATTCGGCTAAATAGACCTTGTTAGTGCAACGCAAGATCGACTGGGGGTCATCCATCACCACCAAACCTTCGCCGTCGGCTTTCCGCGAAAACCGGTAGGTGTAATTATCGATGAATGTTGTATCGCGAATGAACAATGCGTCGAAATGGGCGATCCGACCGTAGTCATCTTTGGTGATCAGCTCAGCAGCGATGTCCAGTGACTCAGCCGCTTTTATAAATTTTTTGAGCGCTTTCGCGTCCGATGGTGGGCTCGGGTCATCTGGTCGATACAGGATTGCCATATCGAACCGTGGAGCCGATTTTTTCTGAGCGACCACGCGGCGTGAAGCGAAATGCTTTGCGGCCGCTTTGGCGATGAAGTCCCAGTGCGATTTTGGTACATCGTTCCCCGAAATCGAATCGACTTTGCGCAATTGCCACCGTCCTTTTGAATCACGGGAAAAGTCGGCTCGCAACATGGGGCTTTGAAACTGATTGAACAATGTCAGTGCCAGTCGTTGGTACTTGGCGGCCATGTTTTGGCCAAAGTAAATGCTGAGCCGAAAGCCCGCCGATTTGATACTCGCCAAACTCTTTTGGATCAGTTCATCAAACTCGTCGGATACCATCCTGACGACCGACTGCGTTTTGAGGTCACGCACGGTCGCAACGCTTGGCAGCGGTTTGTGGCCCCGAGCTTCGGCCAACAGTGACACGTAGTATCCCGTTGATTGATAACGATAGGAGCGGCAAAGGTTAAAAACCTTCGCACCACGACGTTCGCTGTAAGTCGGATCGGTTAGATAAGAATCGTCATCGATGACTTCGACACCATCAATCTGCGCAGGCCAGTCTTCAGCCTTGCTGGTCACAATCAATACAGTCATTTATTCGATTTAAGATTTTGGTTGTATGATCAACAAATTGGCGTCGTAGGTTAAGACACCTAAAAGAATTGCGCAAATCAGGCGATCGCGAGTAACATCGTAGTAATGATGTTTGGTGAATGGGTTTGGTATGTAAGGGTCGGCGACGCGGATCAGTTTTCGCGCCGGGGTCTCGCCGCATAGGACGACGAAATGGCCAGTGGGGGTGCCGCGAATGTCATCTGGTTTCATGTCGCGTTGACGTTCACGAGCCGCTTGATAGAGGTACGTTGAACTTAAGCCGGTCAAAATCGGAATCGAACGCGAAAAGTATTGCCGCAGCAATTGCTTGTTCAAATCGTGCATACGAATTTCGCCGCCGATTTCGATGAAATGCGAGTACGCTTTGCAGGCCAATTGCAGCTTGACGCTCTCTTTGTGCTTGATTTGGTCATTTAGTTTTTTGACCAAGTCGACAGACGGCACCTTTTCGTCGGGGCAGTCAACACGGTGGACCTGTTTCACTTTGGCTGACGATGGGTGAGCGAACCAAGATGGGTCGAAGACTCGCAAGTTGTAAGTGAATATCTTGGCGTCATAACCTCGTTCGATTGCTTGCGTACCCAGCAAAACCGCAAGCGTCCCACCATCCTCCAATTCGGGTGTTTCAGCGATCACGTCGGCCAAATCGAGATCTTCGCCAAAGAAACGGAGCACCGCTTGCAGGCACGTCGGGCCACAGGTGGTTTCGTTCGGCTGGGGTAGGATTTCGAAGTCAGAAAGTGGTTTCATGAAAGCCGGCCTTTCCAGGTCGACTCAATGGGATAGTGAGCGCCGGGACATCAACCACCCTGTCGCACTCGGCACTTATTCGCACTGTAGCAAGCGAAAGCGTATGATCCTAGATCGGTTTTTATCGCCAATCGGGTTTTTGGTTAATCGGGCATTGGGGATCGTCGTTTTCGTAACTGGGGTGCGAAGAATCAGGGTTGCGAGGGGCGAGAGTTTTTAACTAAGACACGGTGTGAGTCAGCGAACCGGATCGCGGTGGCTCGAATCGATTGTCCAGGGATCGGGCAGTCGTGAGGAACGTTTTCTGATCGGTCGTCAATGCAACGGTACGGACACCATCGCCGCCCATTTCTTGACGCCACATCATTTTTGATGTTGGTTGTCTTACTGGCGTTGCGTTGCTTGGCACCGGCGGGTGGAGTTTGGAAGTCTTGTATTTTTGCCCCAACGTTTGTTGTTGCGGATGAGACCGGGGAATCACGGCCTGATCAAAGACCAACGGATGCAGCAATTTCCGGACCCGCTACACTGGAGTATTCGAAGTTTGGTGGGCGTATCGATACGCGTCTAGAATT
>DNWZ01000127.1 GCA_003506095.1 Planctomycetaceae bacterium
ATCGCGGCGGTAAAACGATGGATCGAAGCGGGGGCGGTATGGCCGGAGAACGATGCGGAAAGGGCGGTGATGTCTGCGATTGAGCAAGCCGCCGCGTCTGACAAACGTACCCAATACTGGTCGGTTCTGCCGATCCGCGACGATTTCGCTGGCGACGCAAATGTCGATTCTTTTATCGAAGAAAAATTGCGTGAGAACGGGCTTGTGATGTCGCCTCCCAGCGACGCACGAACGCTCTCGCGACGATTGCACTTCGACCTGATCGGCCTGCCGCCAACGACGGCTTTGCACGCCGGCCCAATGTCTGACGAAGACTACGAATCGCTTGTCGATCAATTACTCGCTTCGCCCCATTATGGCCAACGATGGGCGCGGCACTGGCTTGATATCGCACACTATGCCGACACTCACGGTTTCGAACGCGATCAACTTCGCCCCCATGCGTGGCGTTATCGCGATTATGTGATCGCATCGCTGAACGGCGATAAACCCTACAATCAATTTATCACCGAACAGATCGCCGGTGATGTGGTCGCGCCCGATTCGCCGGATGCTATAGCCGCACTCGGGTTTCTTGCCGCCGGTCCGTGGGATTTTGTGGGCCAGGTGGAGACTCGCAGCGAAATGCTGCGGCGAGCCGCGCGAGCTGGCGATCTTGATGACATGGTCACGCAAGTCATCACCGCGACGATGGGCATCACAATCAATTGTGCCCGATGCCACGATCATAAGCTCGATCCGATCAGCCAGCGCGAGTACTACAGTCTGTGGGCCGTGTTTTCGGGCGTCAAACGTGGCGAGCGTGATGCGGATCCTGGTGAAGCGAAACGGATTGCCGATGATAAGAAACGCATCAACCAAGCGTTGGCTGATATTCGTGGACAGATTGCCAAGCTTTCCGGTGAAGGGATCGAGCTTGCTAAACTGATACCCGCCGAATCTGGTATCGACCTGCGCAGCGGCGCGGTCACCCAAGAAAAACTCGGCTATCATAACGATATCCGAGCCAACCATTTGCAAAAGGTGGAAGGTGTTGAAGGTGTGAAGTGGGTGTTTGTTCCCGATGGCAGCGGTAGTGTTGTGGTCGATGTCGACAAGCATGTTCAAGGTGTACCGGCAACGAGTCGCCATTTCTGGGACACGCTCGCCAACCGCCCACTCAATGCGCAGCGCAGCACAACGCTGGGCGGTACCGATTATGCAGAAGGCGATCATACGCTGCTGGCCATGCACGCCAACAGCGGCATCACGATCGACCTAGCGACATTGCGACGCAAGGCCGGCATGAACGAGTTGCGACTTACTGGCGTGATCGGCTTTGGAGCCGCCGAAGCGGCTGCGGCCACGCTCGCCGACTTTACCGTTTTTGTTGATGACGATCTGAAGTTTCAAAAGCTTAAACTGCGAAAAGATGAGACAGCGATATTGGATGTCGCCATTTCGGCTAACGCTCAAACGCTGACGCTGGTCGCAACCGATGGCGGTGACGGCATCAGCAGCGATCTGTTGTTCATCGGCGATCCGAAACTGGTTCCCGATACTGAGGGGCGCTTGACCGATGCTGAAATGGTTCTGCTTGATCGGCTTCGCGCCGATGCGCAACGATTGGACCAGGAATTGAAGTCGCTGACTGAGCCGAGCAAGGTTTATTCGGTTGTGTCGCAGCCCAGTCCGCCGGCGGTTCGAATCCAACGGCGCGGCGATCCGGAAAACGAAGGGCCAGCGGTCTCACCCGGGTCTTTCTCGTGGGCCAAGCATGCGAAGGCTGATTTCGGCGATGATCAAACGCCCGAGGCGTCGCGTCGACTGGCGCTGGCGAACTGGATCACGCATCCCGATAACCCACTTACCGCGCGGGTGATCGTTAATCGATTGTGGCATCATCACTTTGGCCAAGGGCTGGTGCGAACGCCAAGCGATTTTGGGCTTGGTGGCGATACGCCCAGTCACCCTGAATTGCTAGATTTCCTCGCTCGCGAATTGATTAGCAGTGGGTGGAGTTTGAAACATATTCATAAGTTGATCTTGATGAGCGACGTCTATCGGCAATCATCGTTGGGCAGCAGCGATTCGAAGCGTGCATCCCAGGTCGACGCGTCCAACCGTTTGTTGTGGCGTCAAAATCCGCGCCGTCTGGATGCTGAAACCTTGCGTGATTCGGTTTTGTCGGTCAGCGGCAAATTGAACGAAGAACAAGGCGGTCCTGGCTTTCGCGACTTCCGTTACACAGAAGCATACGCGCCGATTTACGATTACATCACGCCTGATAAACCGGAGTTGTGGCGACGCAGTATCTATCGCTTTGTAGTCCGCACGACACCACATCCGTTGATGACGACGCTCGATTGCCCTGATCCGGCAAATCTTACACCGGTTCGGCCGCAAACGACGACTGCTCTGCAAGCTCTTGCGCTCAGTAATAATGAGTTTATGCTTCAGCAGGCAAGGTTTATGGCGGCGCGAATTGAAAGCGAATCGAAGGTTGAATCGAAGGTTGAAGCGACCGATGCTGCGGTGAAACGCGCGTTTGAACTCGCTTTTCAACGACAGCCGACTGAGAGCGAAATTGAGGCCGCGACGTCGCTGGTGGACGATGATGGATTGTTTGCACTTTGTCGAGCGTTGATGAATGCGAATGAGTTTGTTTATATCGATTAGCCGCCTAAAGGTGGGACTACGAACGAGGGAGGGACTGCGAACGAGGGCATCATGAAATCTTATACATCCCAATCCGATGCGCATAACGCCTTTGTATCTGCGTGCGAATCCGTCACTCCTCGTCGTGACTTTCTTTGGAAACTCGGCGGTGGTCTTGGTGGCCTTGCGCTGGCTGCGATGATGAACGAAGCCGAAGCGGCGACAAATCCGCTCGCACAAAAAGCGACTCATCATCCGGCCAAAGCAAAGGCGGTGATTCAAATCTTCTGCCCCGGTGGGCTCAGCCATGTTGATACCTGGGACTACAAACCGGAGCTAGCGAAACGTCAAGGGACGCCGTTTGATCCCGATGGTAATTTGCAATTCTTTGCATCCAAGCCGGGCAATTGCCAATCGAGCTATTGGCCGTTTCGCCAACATGGTCAGTGTGGACGCTGGATCAGCGACGTGTTTCCGAGGCTTGCTCAGCATGTGGATGACATCGCGTTCATTCATTCGATGCAAAGCAAGTCGGCGCTGCATGGCCCAGCGATGTTTATGGCCAACAGCGGGTTTATATTGCCCGGTTTTCCCAGCATGGGTGCCTGGGTGACGTATGGTCTGGGCAGCGTCAGTGATGAATTGCCCGCATTCGTTGTCTTGCCCGATCCGCGAGGGCTGCCGCCCGGTGGCGTGATCAATTGGGGCGCAGGATTCTTGCCTGCAGTTCATCAAGGCACGACGCTGAACACCGATCCGGCGAAACCGCCTATCGCCGATCTGTTTCCTCCAGCAGAATTTGCCTCTGGGCGGGTCGGTGATGAGCAGAGTGGTCGCGATTTTCTTCAAACGCTCAATCGTGCCCACGCTGCCGATCGCCCCGAGAATACTGAGCTGGAAGCACGTATCGCGGCTTACGAACTCGCCGCGCGGCTGCAGCTATCGGCTCCCGAAGCGACCGACTTGAGCGGCGAGACCGAAGCGACACACAAACTGTATGACCTTGATCATGAAGACATTGGTCCGTTCGGGCGACAGTGTTTGTTGGCCAGACGATTGGTTGAGCGTGGTGTGCGGTTTGTCCAAATTTACTGTGGTGCCGAAAATACAACGGCTAAGAAGGTGCGTCCGAACTGGGATAGCCACGAAGACATTGTGCGCGACCACGGTTACTGGGGCCCGATTCTCGACACCGGTGCTGCCGCATTGATCGCAGACCTGCGGCAACGCGGGATGCTGGATGAAACGTTGGTGATGTGCAGCACCGAGTTTGGCCGCCAGCCCGCAGCGCAAGGGACCGGTAAAGGCCGCGACCATAACTCGGGTGCGTTCACCGCTTGGATGGCTGGCGGAGGCATACGCGGCGGATTGGCGTATGGCGAAACTGACGAACTGGGATTCAAGGCGGCGGTCAATCCGACCTACTGCTATGACCTACACGCCACGGCGCTGCATCTGCTGGGCATCGACCACCAACGGCTGACGTTTTACAACAACGGCATCGACCGCAGATTGACCGATGTGCATGGTCATGTCATTAGTGACATTTTGGCTTGATCGTGCACGCGCTATTGTTTCACTTCTACCCAGCGTGACCATTGGCTCGCTGGGCGGCGTTCGGCGCGGAGTTTGCTTTCCGCGATTTCGACCTTGTCGCTTTTTGTGACGTTACCAGGAAAGAGAAAGATCGCGCCTAGCAGGCGTTGTTGTGTAGGAATATTCAAAAGATCAAACAGCTCACGTGATCGCAGCACGCCGCCTGACGACCAATAGGTTTCGAATCCGGCGGCCGTAGCGGCCAGCAGCAGCGACTGGACCGCGGCGGACGCGGCCGCGATGTGTTCGACGTTCCCCAGCGTCGGTTCAAACGATTCGTTGTCACTGGCCGTGCCCAATCCGCCAGCAGGTAGATTGGGAAGCCAAGTGGCCATGATCATAGCATCGGCCGAAGCGAGCATGGCAGGGATTTTTCCGGCCGCTTCTCGGTGAACGACATGCGATCGCAGATTCCGACAGGCATCGGCATCAATCGCATGAAATCGCCACGGTTCGATACCACTGAATTGCTCTTCAACACGATGATCGGCACTGCAAATCTTGTGGAACGGAGCCCATCCGGCGGCAGCGATAACACGCTGAACAACCGCACGACAATCCGCAGTGGGCAACGAATCCTGAGCAAGCACTTTGACCGTTTTGCGTCGCTGAGCAAGTTGTTCAAAGGAATCGAGGTTCATCATAAGAGCATGCGAGAACGAGTGGCGATCGAAGTTTCTGGTCCGACAAGATACCGTGCTTCGTTGTACGAACAAGTAGACGCCAGACTTCAAAGCATAGCTCTAATCAAAGACGATCATCA
>DNWZ01000486.1 GCA_003506095.1 Planctomycetaceae bacterium
GCAGGGGCTATCCTAAGATTTCGTTGACAACGTGGCCGTGGACGTCGGTCAGGCGGAAGTCGCGACCTTGAAAACGATAGGTCAATCGCTCGTGATCAAAACCGAGTTGGTTCAGGATCGTGGCGTGCAAATCATGTACATGCACTTTTCCCTCCGTGACCCCAAAACCGAGCTCGTCGGACTCGCCATGGATATAACCTTTTTTGACGCCCCCGCCGGCCATCCACAACGTGAAGGCATCCACATGGTGATCGCGGCCGATATTCTCACGCACTTCACCCATCGGCGTACGCCCAAACTCGCCAGCCCAAATCACCAGCGTATCGTCCAACAAACCACGTTGCTTTAAATCCAAGACCAACGCCGCGGACGCCTGATCAATCTCGCGGCAGATTTCTGGCAAGTGCTTGTCGAGGTTTTCGGTCGGACCGCCGTGATGGTCCCAATTCGTGTGATACAACTGCACAAACCTCACCCCACGCTCAACCAATCGACGGGCAAGCAGACAGTTATTCGCAAAGGATGGTTTCCCAGGTTCAACGCCATACAGGTTCAATGTGTCCGTCGATTCCTGGCCGATCTCCATCAATTCGCGGGCGCTGGTTTGCATCCGAAACGCCATTTCATAGGCATTGATCCGCGTCAAGATTTCAGGATCCTGCGTCGATTTCAAACGCTCCTGATTCAGCGCCGCAACGGCATCATAAAAATGTCGCTCCGAAGTTCGCGAAATCCCCTCAGGACTGCGCAGATGCAAAATCGGATCGCCCTGGCCACGAAACGGTACACCCTGATACGACGTTGGCAGAAAACCGCTGCTCCACAACGACGCACCGGCGCGAGGGCCACGCGGTCCCGATTGCAAAACAACAAACCCGGGCAAATCAGCCGATTCGCTGCCCAATCCGTACGTCGCCCACGACCCCAGCGACGGACGCCCCGGGGCTTGAAACCCGCTGTTCATAAACAATTTCGCTGGGCCGTGGTTGAACACATCGGTGGTCATGCCGCGCAGCCAACAGACTTCGTCGACAATCTTCTGGTGATGCGGAATCAGTTCGCTCAATTCCATTCCGCAATCGCCATAGCGGCCAAACTTATACTTCGAACCCAACAGCGTTTCGTTTCCTTTCAAGAAAGCGAAACGTTTTCCAGCCATCAAACTTTCCGGTGGCGTCTTGCCGCTCAGTTCCCGCAGTTTCGGTTTGTCCTCGAACAAATCCAATTGGCTCGGACCACCGGCCATGAACAAGAAAATCACGTTCTTGGCTTTGCCGGGAAAATGCCCTGGGCGTGGAGCCATCGGCGCGGTCGGATCAATCTTCAGCGCGGCCGAAGATTCCGCGGCCAGCAATTGGCTCAGCGCGAGCGAACCGATCCCGATACCACAATTCTGAAAAAAGTGACGACGCGTCGATTCTTGCAATGCGATATCGGACTGGAGAGGTTTCATAACGTTAAATCAGTTTTGAGAACGTTTATTCTCGAGTAATAAAATTGTCGGTGTTCAACAGCGTGCGACAGACAGCAATCAACGCGGCGGTCGCAACCTTTTGATCATCATGCAAGCTCTTATGAGTTTTCTTCCCCAACCAAGCGTCAACTTCCGATGCCGCGTCGCCAAGGAACGATTCGACAAACCGTTGATTCAGGTCGCTTAGGATCGTCACTTCATCCTGCGTCGGCGATCGGCTGAGCGAAAGGCGAAAGACTCGATCAAGCTGCTGTGCGGTTTCGCTGTCAGGCATTTCGATCGCGACACGAACCGCCAATGCTCGAGCCAATTCCACAAACGCTTCGTCGTTCGCAACCGTCAATGCTTGAAGCGGCGTGTTCGAACGGTTTCGACGGGTGCAAACGGTCTGAAAATCGGGTGCATCGAACGTGGTAAACAGCGGGTGTGGCGCCGAACGGAAAAACTCTGTATACATCGCTCGGCGGTACCGATTGCCGCCTTGATCGGCGACCCAACGCTTGGCATTCTGAGTGAACGAATAAACGCCGTCGGGCTGAGGCGGATGAACACTGGGACCGCCGATCGTCCGGTCGAGCTCACCGCTGGCCGAAAGCGCGGCATCACGAACGATTTCGGCTTCCACACGCACTCGGTTTTGCCGCGCCAGCAACAGGTTGCGTGGGTCAACGTCGACCAGATCATCGCGATGCCGTGACGATTGACGATAAGTGCTGCTGGTGACAATCAGGCGATGCAACGCTTTGGGCGACAGGCCTTGGTCTTGAAAACGCCGCGACAACCAATCGAGCAGATCGGGGTGTGACGGTGGAGTCCCCTGAGTGCCAAAGTCTTCCTCGGTTTCGACCAATCCGCGTCCGAAATAACGCATCCAAATCCGATTGACGGTAACACGCGGGGTCAACGGGTTTTGGGGATCGACCAGCCATTTTGCAAGGTCCAACCGTGTGCGCCCGGCGGCAGCGGGCAACGGCGGCGAGATGGCCGCAGGAGCTCCCGGTTGCAACTGCCCAACTTCTTTATCAGGTCGCAGGAAATCGCCGCGAAGGCTGACATACGTTTCGCGTGGTTTTGGCAAATCAGCCATCACCATCAAGCTGGCCGATTCGGGCTCGGTCAATACATCGCTCGCCGCCGGGAATCGCTTCAACAGCGCTTCATCGACCCGTTTTCGATCCTCCGCAGAGCGTTTTGCAAACGGCAGGCCTAACGCGGCGATCAACTTTTCGTCGCCTGAACCAGCGGTCGCAATGCGGCCAGGCAGCAGATCGCTTGAAATGTCGATTGCGAATCGTCCGACCAAATAACCGACGTTTAAAGCATGCTGGATTTCGATTTCAACCACACTGTCGGCACGCAGCTCGATTGCCGGTTCGAACGCCAAAGCCGCTTCATGATCCGCGTTCATGATCGCCTTTGACCCCGAAGCGATATTGATCGCCCAGCCGGTTTTCGGATCGTTATCAATCGCAGCGACGATCGGATAGCCGGGCTGTTCGTGGTCAGCGGTCGCGAACGAAGGTTGCAAGGTTTTTCCATCAACGGTGACTCTGATTTCGGTCACCACAAAGTTGCCATTGCTGGCCAAACCTGGCCCTTGCTTGGGCAACGACGGGTCCGTCAAAGTTCGCATGCGGATACTAGCGACTTTATCCAAAGGCATTGCACCGTTGCCAGCGTTTTGCTCGCTGGCAGGTTTGCCTGCGATCTGGCCAGCGGAAAAGCGGAGCCGATAACTGCTGTTGGGATCCGGCGAACCGGTGACCAGCAGC
>DNWZ01000711.1 GCA_003506095.1 Planctomycetaceae bacterium
TCTGTGAATATTGAGCGATCCCGTCGGTGCCGACCGACTTTTCGATCCTTCCCATCCCGACACCGGCGCAACAAGCCAGGATCACCAGTACCGCAAGTGCACCTTCTAACAACATGCCGCCATAGCCGACCGCCTGGGCATCTGTTTCACAAGCGAGTTGTTTGCTGGTTGTCCCCGAACTGACCAAACAATGAAAGCCGCTGCACGCCCCGCACGCAATCGTAATGAACAAGAACGGCAAGATCGGCGGCGCGTCGGCCGGCAGGTCTTGAGCGATCGCGGGCGCCGATGCAGCCAAGTCGGCCTGACCGGTTATCGACGCAACTGCCAATCCGACAACCAACAAACCTAGTGCCACAAACAGTTGATGGCTGTTGATATAATCGCGGGGCTGCAACAACAGCCAAACCGGTAATACCGATGCGGCCGCCGCATAGATCAGTAAAAGGAAGGTCCACACGACAACTGGCGTCATCCAAGCATTGTCCGCCGAAAACCACTTCGCTAAATCGATCGGCAAGTGGTACGCACCGATGTAAACGCAACCATATAAAATCGCCAAGCCTAAAAGACTGGGTGCCAGCAAGTTGCCGCCCCAACGATAAACCCAAAGTCCGATCACGATGGCCACGGGCATGCCCATCCATACGCTCAGAACGGATTCAGGATAAAGAGCAAAGATGTTTGCAATAACAAGACCAAAGATCGCTAGGACAACTGATAAAGCCAACGCCAGAACAACCAAGAATATGATCCTGGCGCGAGGCGATATTAATCGCCCGGCGGATTGACCGATCGTTTCACCACGCGATCGCAAGGAAATGATCAGTGCTGAAAGGTCATGAACCGCCCCGATCAAGATCGAGCCGAAAACGACCCACAATACGGCGGGCAACCATCCCCAAAAGACTGCAATCGCTGGACCGACAATCGGGCCGGTGCCCGCGATGCTGGTGAAGTNNGTCGGCACATAATCGATGTCGTCACGCAACTCCTTGCTAGGCACCAGCGATGATGCGTCGACCCGAAAAAGTTTCTTTGAAACCCAGCGGCCGTAAGTGTGGTAGGCAATGATGAATCCGGCCAAAGACAGCAGTGCGACCCAAAGGGTACTCATTGTGAATTGATCGAGGGCGAGGGGGTAGGGGCGTTTCAGCGAGCAACTATCGTAACACCGAAAAATCGTTGACGAAAGAGAACCCAAACTCGGGTACCAGTTGCCCCAAGAGGCGTTTTCCATGACACTTCAAGCCATTGGATCGCGTCGCGGCCACGAAAACGTTATCGCCCACATTTCGGAGCGCTGATTTGTCGATCTTCTTGCTCGTCGAAAATAGTGACACTGCCGGGGCACCGGCAAAGCTGCTCAAGGAGTTGGCCAAAGGCGACTTTACGCAAGTCACGATCACAGCAGAAGAAATGCAGGACTTGCCGGAACAATCGACTGTGGTTACCTACCTCAGCGACACGGCGCTGGTAAACGTCGTCAATGCGGCCGCCGAGCGACATTGGCACTTGGCCGTCATGCCTCACCCCAAAATGCGACACATGCGGATCGGTTTTGGAATATCCAACAACCTCGACGAGGCTATCGAGGATTTTCGAAAAGCAGCTCAACCGGCCACGGTGGATTTGCTGCGTTGCAACGGCACGCCAGTCATGAACGCGGTCTTGATCGGGGAATCTGCCGGCCTGCTGCTGGGGATCGAACGGGGACTGAATTGGTGGGAAAGGATGAAGCGATTTGTGGGTGAGTATCGCCGACTGAGCGGTTACGCCCCAACAGCGTATGACATCACGACCCAAAAAAACAAAAAGATTTCAACCGCCGCAGTCGGTATTGTCGTTGTCGAACACGGTGCCAATTCATCCTTATCGCGAAAAATCCTCGAAGAGAGCAGCATCCAAGACGGCATGCTGCATGCCCTGGTACTGGCACCCCAAAGCTGGCTGGAAATGCTAAGCTTTTTCGTTCGCACGATCGTCCTTCGACCATCAAGCCCGTCGCGTTTGCCAAGTTTTGCTGGCCATATCAAAACTTCTGAATTATTAATTTCATCAAGCCGCGAAATCCCTTATTTGATTGACGGCGCGACAAAGTCTGCAAAAGAGTTCAGCTTTACCGTAATAAAAGACGCAGTAAGCATCTATCCGGGACGTTTTCTGGAATGGAGTCGCGAAGTCGGTTCGCCGAAAGAAATTCATCGTGTGCAATCATTGCCGTCGGCAGAAGCGCGTCGCGATTTGATATTGAAACCGCTCCCCTACTTAAGACACGCGGCAACCGAAGATTTTAAAGATCTGTTTTTGATTTTGCGTGAAAATGCTCGCTCCACGCCCGCATTCATGGTACTGATGATCCTATCGGTCTTATTGGCCGCCTGTGGATTGTATGCCGACTCCAGCCCTGTAATTATCGGCGCGATGATCCTGGCGCCGCTGATGGCACCGATCATTTCACTAGCGATGGGCATTTCCCGGCAGGACCAAAGCTTGATCGTGACCAGTATGACCACACTGGGCCGTGGAATCATGTTGGCGATGGGATGTGCCGCGATCGTCGCGCTGCTGTTGCCTCTGCAATCGATCACACGTGAAATCAACTCGCGACTATCCCCTAACTTGCTCGACTTAGGCGTCGCAGTTCTGTCAGGCATTGCCGGCGCATATGCGCATGCCAGACAAGAAGTCGCCCGCAGCCTCGCCGGTGTTGCAATCGCCGTCGCGCTTGTGCCGCCGCTGGTCGTCTCGGGAATCGGCATAGGCTGGTTCCATTGGGAAGTGTTCTTGGGCGCTTTGCTGCTGTTCCTGACCAACTTGGTCGGCATTCTGTTTGCTGCGACGATCACCTTTTCACTGCTTGGTTTCTCGCCGCTCGCAAAAGCTCGTCGAGGGCTGGTCGTATCGCTGGCAATGGTGGCCGTAATCAGCATCCCGCTGGGTTACAGCTTTTCCCGTGTCGTCGATGCCCAGCGAACCGCTGAGACCATCGAGGGGCTGAGAGTTGGTGATATCGTGGTCCGTGACGTCGTCGCGACTCGACGAAGCGGTCGCAAAGTGATCCGCTGCAACCTCGTTTGTCCAGCGGAAAATGACAATCCGTGGGAACACGCCGGCAGTTGTAATAAGGTTTACAGCACTATCCGAAAACGACTGGGTGAAGAGGCAATCATCGAAGCGACCTTAATTTATCGTTCGGATTGACGAAAACCAGGATGGTTTGCTTATCGATTGGTGAACTGGTGTTGCAGCATCCAGCACAAAAAAAAGGTTACAATTCCTGACGCGTGATATCCTTCCCGATGTTGGGTGATTTAATCAATGGCATGGCGACCTGATCATTTGGTAATTGCTGGCGAGCTAGACAACACCCAGTTCGGTTGGACCAATGGCTGGCTGGAGATCCACGGGTTCGATTTCCGTCTGCAATTAAAGATGGCTGGAAACTGCCACCCCGACCAGTCGGGCCACGTCGACGATATCACCGCCGATCAAATGATCAAGCAACGTGACATTCCCAACGACCAACTGGCAAAGCGGCTTATGGCAGGTGAAAAACCTCCGTTTACTTGGCAGAAATGCCGGTATCTGGAACGGTTCAGCAACCGCAACGGTCGTGTCGTGATTCAAAGCACTCGACTAACAGTTGAGCGAATTGGCGAACGAGCCTTCGAATTGACTGACGAACATTGGCAAGAACAATCAGGCCTAAACAGCGGAGAGATGCATCATTTCCTGTATCAAATAACAACCTATTCGAAAACGGAAGACAACCGCAGCTAACGCCATAGCGGCGAATCGTCTTCAGATAGGCTCTTAATCATCAATTTTTACAATATGGTTTTCGATTACACCCCACTCTTTTAAAGGTCATTTCAATGAAATTCTATATGATGATTCGACCGCTGATGACTTGCATCGTCATCGTCCTTTGCACTGGAAATCATTTCACCGATGCCCAAGAACCGCAAAAAGGCGACTCGTTGAAAGCTGTTCTTGCAAGTGGAGTCGAATTAGAAACAGTTTTTATTCCGCCAGGTGATTTCATGATGGGCAGCACACCGGCGGAAAAATTGTGGGCAACCGGAATCGAAGGCGGAGCTCAAGCGGGTACGATTCGCGAATCCTATGAAGGCGAAACACCACGGCGTGTAAGTGTGAAACAAGGATTTTACATGGGGCGGACGGAAGTTACCGTCGGACAATTCAAACGATTTGTCGAGCAGAGTGGTTATGTTAGCGACGCCGAAAAACCGGGCGGAAAAACTCAGTGTTTTAATCCTCAATGGACAAGTTATAACTTAACTTCAAAAGTCACTCATCCCTGGGAAGCGATGCCAGGAAAAAGCTGGCGAGATCCGAACTTTCAGTTTCCCATGCAAGATGACTTTCCCGTCGTCTGCGTAAGCTGGACAGATGGTCGGGCTTTTTGCCAATGGTTGACCGATCACGAGCGTAAGGCAGGGCGTCTACCCGAAGGACTTGTGTATCGATTGCCAACCGAAGCCGAGTGGGAATACGCTTGCCGTGGCGGTAGCCAAGAGAGCCAATACTTTTGGTGGGGAAATGAATTGAGCGACGGTGAAGGACGATTCAACATTTCGGCTGTAGACTTTTTGCCAGATCGCAAACAGAAATGGCCGCTGGCAAGTGCGCCGTGGAGCGATGGATATTCGTTCGTTTCTCCGGTTGACCATTATGGCCCAAAGGGTCGAAACGGGTTCGGGATCGCTGACATGTGCGGCGGTGTTTGGGAGGTCGTCCTCGACCATTTTGACCCAACCGGTGGCCACGAAGAATTGTACACCACGGTTGAAGAGTATCGTCCGGTTTGCCGTGGGGGAAATTATTTTGATGTTCCCGGCAACGCTCGCTGTGCTGTTCGTCTCGGCCTGGCTGGCCCCAATTATTCCGATTCCCGCGACGGATTTCGAGTCTGTCTCGGCCCACCCAAGGACATCGAATGATCGCTGGCGACTTGATCCGTGTGGTTGACAGAGGTTGATGCTCAGATAATGCGTTTGAGCGAAACGCGTGAACCGACGCGTTCGGAACCTGTCTGAAAACTATCTAGCGTCTGATGCAGGCGAATCGATCGGTGGTACGACAATCGGTTTACTGTCCGAATCCGCCGCTGGCACCGCATCAGACGGTTGAGCGTCTTTGGGAATCGTTTCCTCCTCATCTGCGACAGGCCGCGGTGCCGCATCACCTGGTGGTACCGGGACAAGCTCCGCAGCGGGCGGCATTGCAGCAGCAGCGGGCGGAATTGCAGCAGCAGGCGGCATTGCAGCAGCGGCAGGAGCAGGCGGGACAGCAGCAAGTGGCGCAGCGGCGTTTATTGCCGGCGGCTGGTTGTCCACCGGCGGAGAGTAAGGCGACACCATCATATAGCCTGACCAAAACAAAGGATGATCCCCAGTCAGCTCGTCACGCTTTTGATCTTTGGCCCCCAGCAGTGGTTCGGATTCGGGAACGAGGTTTGTCCGACGTAAGGTTTGAATCGCACGACGCCAAGATGGATCGATCCCATCAAACGGCAATTCTTGTAAAAATTCTTTCGTTAAGATTGCCGTCGACTCACCACCCACCGGCCACCGGCTGATTACCACATCCCGAACTCCCGCAACCTGCAAAGAAGTTAACGTCATAAACAGTTCGCGACCGTCGCCTAACTGCGATCCACCCGCTGCTGTTCGATAACCGGGCAGAAAAATCCCGCGTGGTAGGTTGCTGGGTAAGCGCATCCACGCGGCGAGGGTCGATGAAGCTGGATCCGTATCGTAGCCTGACAGGTTGGTCATCAGCGGTTTCAAGGGATCGGGCGTAATAGCTCCAAGGACGCCATAGAATCCAATCGTTTGGCCAATCTGATTGCTCGCAACAGCAGGCTCACCCGGAATCACCGTGTGGTTTTCAATCGATTCGATCACACGACCAACCATCACGGCATTCAAGTTTCCGTCGCGTGGCGCGAAAAACAACTGAGCACTTGTGCCGATCGATTGATCGAGGCGTGCGATTGAAGTCGGATGAATGGCAAGACCAGGGGTTGGCGCATAACGAATACTGATCTTGTCGCCCATCAGTGTCGCGTTCTCATCACCAACTGGCAACAGCTCAAATGGCAAGTACCATAATTGTCCATCCGGCACGATTACGAGATGTTGAATTTGATCGATCGAATCAAGATATTCGTTAGGAAATAATTTTCGTCGAATCGTTGCCGCATCTACCGTCCATGCTGCACCTTCATCAAGTCTCGATGCAGCATTTCGCCCACCTGCACCAATACCTTTGATCAGTTTGGCTATATCCCCAGGCAACTGCCGAGCCAAGGGAACGTTCCACATTTTGGTATCTTTGCCAATGGTTAACGTAGCAATCAGCGTCGCGCCGACTTCGGTATAAGTGAGCATCGCGTGCCCCGCAGGCAATCGCTGCAGGTCTTTTGAATCTGCCAGTGGTCGCGGCATAGCGACGGGCAGCGGGCGTCGCGATAGTGCGATTTGTGTTGCCAGCGACTCGAGTCCCCGCCCACGCTGAAATAACTCGGCCCTGCCGGGCGCAGGGACGGGCGCTGCAAGGATCGCCATCATTCCCTGCAATTGTGTTGGTGGATTTGCTAGTAGATCCAGTGCGGGCTGTCCAAGCAATGATTGATCAGTCGCCGCGATCGTGCGAATCTGTTGGACACGTCCTCCTAGCGGCAAAGCCATTAAGAATCGATTCCGAACGAACGCATCACAATTGACTAAGACATCGACCGGCGAGTTTTTCTTGATAGCAGCAGAGATTTGATCCGCAATCAAAGAGGAACGATCGAACGATAGGTACGCAATCGCATCGACAGGATCATTTCGCCAAACGCTAGCTGATGGTTCCGCAACGTAACTGGCCAAACGTTGTTCCACCACGCGTCCGATTGCGCCACGGGATCGATTGTCAGCATTGACCATCGCTAACTGATACAAACGCGGTGTAGCCGGGGCGATCCGCCCACGCCGAGCGGTATTGTTTCGCCGGATACCCGCGTTGTTTCCGCTCGCAAAAGCTAAAATCCGAGTGATCGAGTCGTCAATCAGCAGATTATCACCACCGATCGATCCCCCACCGCCTGCAGCGACGATTGCGGTTAAGTATTCACCATAAGCGGCCCAGCGAGGCTGTTGCATATCGCGACGCCCTAGAATGGCCCGCAATTGTTCCAATAAGGCTGCTGCCGCCGAGACGTCACCGGCAGTCATAGCGGCATCACACGCCGCAGCAAGTGAACCGATCGTTGCAAGCGGGCCTCGCCGTTGGTGAGCCGTCGCCGCTGCGGTCGCGGCGATCTGAACTTGTCGCGCCAAGTTCCCTTCGGAACATCCAGCCGCCACTGCCAAGGCCTCGCCAACCCATTCGGGTTGCCCAAGAGCCGACGCAGCCGCGGCGGCCCGAATGGCTAAAGGGACCGCTGCGGAATAGTTTTCGCCCAACGCAGCCTGCCGCGCACCCGACAACAAAATAAGAGGAGTCAACGGGTGAACGCCAGCCGGCAATAAAGACGCTTCGCCAATGTCACTTCCCAAACCTTCCGCATCCCCCGCCGCGAACTTGCCGCAGGCACGCATCGAACCGATCAACGCCCGTGCAATCGGTATATTGAGATCTTTGGGATAACGGATCGCTTCCAGGGTTTGCGCAGCAATTTCATACTCACCGGATATTTCGCCAAAAATAATCTTACGGCGATAAAGCGCTAACGCGACTCCACGCATCACTTCGACAGCATCCATCCGAGTAAGCCGCGCTGATTCGATCGCCCCGCCTTGACGCGCCTGGGTAAGCAAGTCCATGTTACCGGTTGAAATCGACAACCGATTTGGCAGCGGGTAAACCATTGGAATATTAGGGGCGGCCCAGGCGGACGCCATATCGGGCTGACGCTGCTGGGCACTCGTCAGATCATTCCATGTCAACGCGCCAAGCCAACCACGATGCCGAATGGTTAGAGCAAGTGCAGTATCGAAGTTCTCGATCGCGCCGGGCAAGTCACCCGCTTGGTACAGACATTCACCCAGCATGGCATAAACGGGGATCGCATCGATCCAACGCCCATTGGAATCTTTTCGAGTCAGCCCGAGCGCCTGATTAAATCCTGCCGCGGCGTTTAAAAGATCGCCCTCGCGATAAACTTGCAACGCAAGAAAATATTGGTCGTTGGGGTAAGAATTGGATGGGGCAACATCCAAGCCAGGTATCACGGGCGCACTTTGGGCGTTGGCGGTAGCGGGAGATAACGCGACGCAAGCTAGTCCGACAAATAGCAACCGCTTGAACAAACGACTGTTGCAAAGGCCCATTGTCATTGCCATGATTTTCGTTTTCTTAAAAATTTCTACTGCGTCGATCGAATCGACTCGCCTTCAAAGGGTCAGTCCCTTTTTTGGATAGGCTCTTGACGTCCAAGCATCCAATCGTCGGCGATCAACCTTCCAAAACTTCACGAACGAAGACTGGGCGGGGCTGTCGCTTGCCAACCGGTACGCATTGAAAAAACTCCGCAACATAACGAACTGTTTGACGTTTTTCGGGAACTTTAAATCGGTCTCCCTTCTGCAATACCGGCCGATATTCATCCATCGATCCGAACTGGCGCGTACCGGCCGCTTGACAAGGGAACCAAGTCCCAGACTCCTTCGCATCTTCCAAATAAAACTCTGGATAGCAATGATCAGGAATCCACACCATCCTGGCAGGGATCTTGCTGGCACGGCAGACCGCGATGAATAAACTTGTCAATTCTTCGCAATCACCCTCGCCATCGCGCAGCGCTTGCGAAGCCGACTTAATGTCACCTTCGACATATTTGACCTTCTCACGCACCCAGTCATAGATCGCTTCGACATGGCTCCAAGGATCTGCATGCCCTTGCTCTGCTATGTCGCGTGCCGCATTGCGAATTCGCGAATCGGTCGAATCGATATAAGGACTAGTTCCCAAAAAAATCTTCAGCTTTGAATCGGGGCTTACGGGAATCATAAGGTCGGACGTCGATTCCGGCCCGACTATCCGAGAACGAATGACTTCCAGTTCAAGCATTACTTCGGGCGTCGCACCGGCAAGCACACGTGGCATCGTAAGCACAACCTGACGGGCACCACCAGGAAGATCTCGCACTGACCATCGATCGACACGATCGTCGATTTCCTGGCCGACAACTCGCACAGCCTGCTCCGGCCACGACATGGGTATCGGAAACGTGGCCAAGATATTGTTACAGGCGACGCCATTGGTATCTAATCGCAAACCGATTCGCCAAGTCTGCTTTTGTGGGCTGTCATAGCTTAAACGCCAAGCGGCATCCGTCGTCGCTGCAGCCTCATCGTTAGGCAAGTTTGAATTGCCATCGCCCGATTTGCCAGGCACCGCTGCACGTCGATCATCGGCCAGCAGTGTTGTTGTCGTGGCAAGGGCTGAAATGCCGCAAAGCGACGCCGCATATCGCAGCACGTCGCGACGATGGGTGACCGGCCGTTTGGTCAAGTCACAAAGTGATGCAGGTTGCAATACCTGCCATTTCGAACGAAAACTCATGGCACTAGCCGCATTGGTGGCGTCGAACGGATAAGTCAAACCTTTCTCCAAGGCCAATCCTGCATACAAAAGGTCGATGGACCAGTCGGCAAACAACGACAAATCATTGCCTGAACATTCATTCTAGCTGCACATCGCAACAGATTCACCTAACCGACAATGGATTCATCCAGACAATCAGTTTGCAGGCGTTGAAGCTCGCGGAGCCGGATCAACACTCATAACCTGACCACCCCGCGTACCAAAATTGTCGCCCACCACAGTGCCGGGATAAACCGCGCCGGGATACCCGTTGTATGGCCCGCCAATCATTTCCGAACCGATCACTTCCCCTTCCATCGCATACGGGTCATTCACCACACCCGAATATGCCCCGTATGGATTGGGGGCAAAGCCGCGTGACCCCGAACCACACCCACACGAATCCGAACCGTTGCATACACCGCCACCAAACAGACCGCAGCGCGGACGCAAGCCGCCATGTCGCGGTGGCTCGTAACCACAACCAGGTTCGTATCCACATCCCGGCTCCATGCCACAACCGAGTTCCGGACCTGGCATACCAAACGCGGGTCCTTGGCTTGGGCAAACTCCGCAGGCCGCTCCACGACCGAAAAGGAAGTTTCTCATGCCTGAACAACCGCCGGAGGTGGTCGCAATCGTAATAGTCGCAACTAAGGCGACAAACCGAACATTCATTTTATTCCCCTTCACGTGCAAAGCGAGCGTCATCGTACGACTCGTACGTCGAGCCGCACAAATCTAGGACGCTCCTGACGCGAAGCAAGCAATGGTTGAGTTTTTTATGCAACAATTTGGTGATTAATCGAATCACATTGCCTCCCAGCAAATCTCATGATGCACTCACACCACAAAACTATCATGACAATCGTCATGACCCTTTTAATCCTAATGATCGATCAGTCGAAGGCTAGCCAACCGCTGTCGGTTGAGATCTTAGATGATGCATATTTGCAACACCCGCAGACCGATAACTTAAGTTCCGTCGTCCAGACTGCATTGCCCATCGCAGATTCCGTGATCATCGAATCTGACGAACCATGCGCGATGGCAGGCGATCGCTTGTGGCTAATTAGTACTCGCCATCTTGCAACGCAAGCATGCAGGGCGAATCTCGATTCGGTCGACTTCTGCGTCTCACAACTCGATACCTGCGGAAATCGAACACCGCAACCATTCGAATCGTTCTTGTCAAACCTCTCTGCTGACCGAACCGTCGTGATCCATGTCCACGGAAACCGACTGACGGAAGCAGAGGCAAAAGTAAGAGGACGATTCGTTTATCGTAATGTGAAATCCAATGCCGCTGACATACCGATGGACTTCATCTGTTTCAGTTGGCCAGCGGAACAGCAGGGCTGGTTGATACGCGATGGTCGAACAAAAGCGGAAATCACCGAGGCGCAAAGCCTTTACTTCGCAACGCTGATGCGTGAACTTGTCAAACGCGAAAGTTCTATCGTTGTCGTGGCCTACAGTTTTGGCAGTCGAGTCGTCAGTGGAGGCCTGCATTGTTTGGCTGGAGGGTCGTTGTCAGGACGTCGATTGCCAACGGAACCAATTGTTGGTGCAAATATCGCTGTCGGCATGGTCGCACCCGCGGTTCAAGCTGATTGGCTTGGAAACGACCGTCGCCACGCAATGGCAACTAAGAATATTAGTGAACTGACGATTCTCTTTAATACTCGTGACGCTGTCCTCAAACGTTACTGGTTAGTGGAAAGCGGCAGCCGAGGACCGGCCCTTGGATACGCAGGACCAACACGAATCGCACCGGGTTATAACGGCATGCCGGTGCCGCTTATAAAATGTGACTGTGCGAGGTTCCTAGGGTTGGCTCATAACGAGCAAGAATACTACACTGACGGATGCAATGCCGGCCGCATGATGGCAGCACTTATTCGTAAAAATCGGTAATCCGTTACCTACCACTCACATCCCTTATGACTTCCGCAATCGATACAATCGCGTGGGCCTCGTCACGCTTCACCCATACGATTGTTTGTGCCAGCCAGCAAAAATCCGATGCTGAGTATCAGGCCCAGTCGCAGTGGATGCCGCTTGGCCAATTGGGAATCGGAGTTAACGATGTCGGATTTCGCCAAAGCGTCGTTGGTGTTGAGAGGTTAAGAACGTACGACGGTTGTGTTCTTGAACTAAAACAGCACCTGATTCGATATCGACGAACACTTGATTTTCTTGCCATCGACCTCCATGTCGACGAAGCGACCATCGGGCAGCGTATTGGGGAGTTGATCGATCGCAACAAAGCTTGGTGCGACCGGGAGAAGGATTTTGGCATCACGATGCTTGCCACGCCAGGCGAACGATCAACTGGCAACGAGTCCGACGTTACACAAATCATTCACCTCAATCCACTTGACCATTCAAAGATCGAACAACATCAAAAATCCGGACACCCCCTGGTGGTGACATCCGTCAAGCAACCGTCGGCTGAATGTTGGCCCCGGGATATCAAGGTCCGCTGCCGCCTT
>DNWZ01000206.1 GCA_003506095.1 Planctomycetaceae bacterium
CGATTTCATAGACGGGGACGGTTCCAGGGTGTTGTAATTGTGCGGTGACGCGTGCTTCGCGGAGCAGTCGCCTGCGTTCTTTTCGATTGCCGAATTGCTCAGGCAGCAGCGACTTGATGGCGACGGTACGACCGATCACGGTATCAAAGCCGCTGCGCAGTTGAGCGGTTGCGCCTCGTGCCATCTCGCGAACATTGGAGTATCGCTTGTGGCCAACGGGCTGGGTTGTCGGCAGGTCAGGGTCGGTGCCTGAGAGGATGATTGCGGGTTCCATCCGATGATCGCTGTTGATAGAGGAACAGGCTGAAAAGTAATAGACTGATGGTAACGCGGCGGGCCTTAGATGGTAACGTCGCCTGTGGCGTGTCCCGAGCGAAGCCAAGGTACAGTTTACCGCGATCTTCTTGCGGATAACCAATGCGCTGGGAAATAAAAAACCCGGCAACACTTGGCAGTGGCACCGGGTTTCGTTGTTTTGACTGAAAACCACACGGAAAAAAAGTGGAAATCAATGCTAAGCTGTACTATGCGGGCTGGCCGATGTCAGCCGTGCGAACGGTTGCAATGATCGCGCTTGCAACCATGTAGGGGTCGGCGTTGGAAGCAGGGCGACGATCTTCCAACCAGCCCTTCCAGCCATGTTCGACGGTGAAGATCGGAATGCGGATCGACGCACCGCGGTCCATGATGCCGTAGCTGAACTTGTCGATCGACTGCGTTTCATGCAGGCCGGTCAACCGCTGGTGGTTATCGGCACCGTAGACATCGATGTGCTGTTTGATACGCGGTTGGAACGCGTTGCAGATCGTATCGTAAACTTCCTTGCTGCCGCAGGTGCGGAGGGTTGTGTTGCTGAAGTTGGCGTGCATACCGCTGCCGTTCCAGTCGCCCTTGACGGGTTTGCAGTGATAATTGATCGCCAAACCGTACTTTTCAGCGGTTCGTTCGAGCAGGTATCGAGCAACCCAGATTTCGTCGCCGGCGCGTCTGGCACCCTTGGCGAAAATCTGGAACTCCCACTGACCTTTTGCGACTTCGCCGTTGATACCTTCGACGTTCAAACCGGCCTGCAAGCACAGTTCAAGGTGTTCTTCGACGAGGTCGCGACCGACAGCTCGTTCGGCGCCAACGCTGCAGTAGTAAGGTCCCTGTGGCGCGGGATAGCCCTCTTTCGGAAATCCAAGTGGCTTTTGGGTTTCGGGATCCCACAAGAAGTATTCTTGTTCGAAGCCGAACCAGAAATCCTCGTCGTCGTCATCGATTGTCGAGCGCCCGTTGGTGCGATGCGGAGTCTTGTCGGAATTAAGCACTTCGCACATAACTAACCACCCATTACCGCCCAAGCGGTCTGGGTCTGGGCAGCAGAAGACGGGCTTGAGCAACAGGTCCGATTTGCCGCCAGAAGACTGCTGTGTACTGGACCCGTCGAATGACCACAATTTGGCGTCTTCAACGTTGCCGCTGAAATCGTCTTCGATCTTTGTCTTACTGCGGAGGGTCTGTGTGGGCTGGTAGCCGTCCAGCCAGATGTACTCTAACTTGCACTTGGTCATAAAACCGGTTCCTCAAATGGATCCCAAAGGTGTAATATCGGACGCCCGCCTTGATAACGGTTTCGACCGTCATCATTTGGACATGCCATCCCAAACGTCTTCTACCTACCACCGCAGAAGCATTCCGGCATGCGATCCTTCACAGTCATGGTCGATCGCTTGACACCAAGTTCAAACAATGCGACCGCGCATCTCTAGACGATAACCAATTTTCGCAGTCAAGAAAGTATCCGGCGCACGATATTTTTTACCAATTTTTAACCGCTGGCGGGGTTCGGCTCCGTTGAGCCGGCGATTCGTCAGTCAGATTTCTGGCCAGGGTGTGATTAACTTGCGGCGAGCGTGATGCAAGGGCATTTCATTTCGCCTTGGTTGCCCGGCGGCGGAGAGTTGCGGCGGTCGCGACAGTGGCTTGGTTAATTGGATTGAGTCAGCGTTAGCTCAATCAAATTTGCTTCTAGCGATAACGCGTCCAGCATCGTCGTCAGTTGTGATTGGATTGAGAGCATGAGAGGGTCGGTTTCGCCTCGCGGCGCTCGATCGCACGGCACTTCGATCGGTTCGCCAAACTCGATTACCGCTTTGAGTGGCCCTGGGTGGTCGGGTTTTCCCAGCAGGCCTTCCTGCAGTCGTTCGACCGTTTCCAGGATTTGTGTGTCAGTAGTCGGAAACTGAAAAAGGTATCGATCGGGATACGAATAGAGTTGCTGCGATAGTTCGACGGAGTCGATTGCGTGGTAGATATTTTGTAGTTGGTTAGCGTCTTTGCACTTTAGCAATTCGTTGGACAATGTCGAGCGAAGGCGACGAACGCGACCGAGCGGTCCGAGGTTGGGATCGGCGGCGAGTTCGTGCTGCGACTCGGCGCTAGCGAGCAGGTGCTGCACCAGTTTGTCGCGTCGTTGGGGCAACGATTGATGGTCGGTTTTGCCGAGGTAGCGAACTTCGTGAATCGACATCATCGCTTCGGCCAACCGGCGTATTCGGTCCAACAGTGGTTGGTCAGGCATCGGCCGCCAGCCGATGGCTGATTCGAGTTTCGAAACCGCTTGGTCGCCCCATTGTTGGATATCGCCCATGAACAGGTATTTGATGGCGACGGGGTGCACGACGACGCGTCCGCCGTTCTGTTTGGCCCTGCGTTTGGCAGCCGTTCGTGCGATAAAGGCGACACCATCGAGCAATGGCTGCAGGACGTCGTTGGTACGATTGGTTGTGCCTTCGGGGAAGAGGATCAGCGGCCTGGCGGCGTCAACCAGGATATCGATTGCCGTTTCCAGCGACTGGCGATCGGTCCCTTCGCGAAAGATGCTGAAGCCGCCCATTTTATGAATCGCGAATGCATCGAATCGGCTTTTGGCGAAGAGGTGCCAACTGGCCATCGCGAAAACGTGGAATCGCAGTTGCCGCGCTGGCCAGCCGAGCACCAGTGGATCGGCATATCGGCAATGGTTGGGGGTCAGCAGGATTGCGTGACCGGCATCGATCGTTTTTTTTACCCGTTCGAGGTGGCGGCATTCGTAATCGACAACACCGTCATGGCGGGCCAGATAAAAATCGACCAGTCGAAACCGTTGGATGAACGATGGCCACCAGTTGCCGCGATGGGGTGGGACGAATCGATATGGTTTATCGACGATTACGGTCATAGAAACGTGGCAGTGCCGCAGCGGCGAAGAAAGACAAATGGGGTGGAGCCGCCTCAGGGGAGGTCAGAATGGCCAGAGCGTAACCGATCGCGATCGCAAGCAGAAAGAGTAGCAACAAAACGGCGATCATCCACCGATTGATCGTCGGCTTGGCATCGGGGCCAGTGGTTGGAATTTTACGCAGATGCGATTGATTGGCTTGCGAGCGGTTGGCAATCGCTGATTTGCTGGGAGCGCGAAATGAGCCGCTGCCGCTGAGGACATCGCTGTTTGCTTTTACCTGGGAGAGGATTTCCGAGCCGATTTCGGAGCCATCGCCGACGATTCGGGCTCCATCGCTTCGCCGGCCGGTCAGCGCGGCCGCTTTTCCTGAGCCCGAATTTCCCCCGGTGGCTGGTTTTCCCGGTCCCGCTTTTCGTGGATCGCGGTATCCCGATTCGACTTCAAGATCGAGGAAGCTGTCGCTGAATAAGTCTGCCGCATTTGAAGCGGTGTTGACCAGCCGTCCACTGTCGGACGCGGAAAGTCCGCCTTGGCGAAGCATTTCGGCACGGTTGCCCGCCATTGTGTCGTCGCCTTTGGCGCTGACCGTATCGTGCTGGATTGTTCCCGATGAACCGCTACTGCGGGAAGATCCGCGTTGCGATCCGCTGCCACGCGATACCGATCCGGGCGACGAAGCGAGGCTGCCAGCGCGGGCTGTGGCGAGTGATTTGGGCGACGGCGAATGAGCGGCAAACTTGCGCAGTGCCTCGGCAACATCGGCCGCCGATTGGTAGCGATACTGCGGTTCCTTTTGCATCATCTTGACGCAAATCCCTTCCAGTTCGCCGGGAACATCCGTGCGAGTCTTGCGAATCGGCGGTGGCATTTCGCGTTGGTGTTTCGCGATTCGCTGGGCCAAAGTCCCGTCTGGAAAGGGCGGTTTGCCGGTCAGCAAAAAGTAGAGCGTACAGCCCAGCCCGTAGATGTCCGCTCGATGGTCAACGGTATGGCTGTTAAGTGCTTGTTCAGGGGCGAGGTAGTCGGCCGTGCCCAAGACGTTTTCATTGTGAACGACGGTCAGTGATTCCTCTTCTTGGGCGGCGACCAGCGCTAGGCCCATGTCGAGCAGGCGAATCTTGCCTTGAAGATCCAACAGCAGGTTGGCGGGCTTGACGTCGCGATGTATCACACCGCGTTGGTGTGCATGCTGTAGCCCATCGGCGGCTTGGGCGATCAACAGGGCGGCTTCGGATGCCTGCAGCGGGCCGTCGCGACGGACGAGCACTTGCAGGTCGACCCCCTCGACATACTCCATCACGATGTAGTGAACATCGCCCTCGTTGTCGATGTCATAGGCCAGGACGATGTTGGGGTGGTTCAGCGAAGCGATCGCTTTGGCTTCGAGTTGAAAACGCGCTAAATAGGTTGCGTCTTTGACACGGGTTCGCGGCAAAACCTTGATCGCTCGTTTGTCTTGCATTCGCACGTGTTCAGCCAAATACACGCTGCTCATCCCACCGGTACCGATGTGGCCGAGCAGCTTGTATTTGCCGAGGAAAAACCCTTTGTATTTGCCTGCTAAAAGCTTGTCGGTGTGCCATGTCGTCAACAGCTTGGCGTCGACCATAGCGGAGGCAATCTTGCTGGCCTCCGACGGCAGGGTTTCCCCATACTTCTCGTGGAGTTTTTGTGTGAACTTGCCAAGCACGTGGGGTTCGACGAGGCGACTTTTCGTCACCATTTCGAGAAACCGCTCTGTGTTGACTTGAGTCGTCATGCCAAAGAAGCCAGTCGGTTGGATGTTGCCAAATCGACTTTAGGCCGTTCGATGAGAGTTCGAGGGATGAAGATGAAGATGGACACGGAGATGACTTTGGCCGAATGTGGCGATACGTTCTTGGATCTGTCGAAAGGTATCGCGGACCAAATCACATTGTAAGTGTTTTTTGCAACGATTGCGTAAAATTTTCTTTACTGGATCATGAACGGGTGAACCCTTTGTACGATCGTAACGGCAATTCAGCGGCTAGTGGGTCGCCGTGCGGGCCGAGTCGCGGCGATGATCTGCGGTCCGATAAAGGATGCCGACCTGATTCTACGTCATCGAGTGATGGAGGCGATAATGTAATCGATTTTGCAACAGGATATGGTGCGCAAGAGCAGGCTTTGGTCTTGATGGCCAAATATTGGCATTCGGGCCAAGTCAAAACGCGATTAGCGGCAAAAATCGGATTCCCAGCGGCTGCTTCCTTGCACGAGTTGTTCACTCGACGCTTGACGGATTCGTTAGCCAGAGCCGGCATTCATCACCAGTTGCGAGTATCGCCAGACGATTGTTGCAGCCAGATTGCTAGCCAAATTTCGCCGCTGTGGAACGTTCGGGCGCAAGGTGATGGCGATTTAGGCCAGCGGATGTGGCGAGGATTCAGCGATTGTTTTACCGCTGGTGCCAGTCGTGTCGTGATGATTGGTGCCGACCTGCCGACGCTGTGCCAAGCGGACATCGACAACGCGTTTGACCAGCTTCGCAGTTGTGATCTTGTGCTCGGCCCAGCGGTCGACGGCGGCTATTATTTGATCGGCCTGAGTTGCGGCCGAGAAATCAACCGCTTTTTGCAGCTTTTTGGGACACTTTCGTGGGGGACTTCGACGGTTTTGCGCGACACATTGTCGATTGCTTCTGGATGCGGCTTGACGGTTAAGCAATTGGACGAGCGCGAAGACGTCGATCAGTGGCCCGATTTGGTGCGGCTGGTCCAGCGGCTTGAACGATCCGATTCCAGCGACGACACTTCATTGGCCGCACAGATTCGGGCGTTGCTTCAGTACACTTCGTTTTCCGATTCATTTTCCCAAGCACGAACCTTGTAAGGTGGGCTCAGCCGATGGATGTCCTTGTCATTGGCGGTGGCGTGATCGGATTGGGTGTCGCGTGGGAGCTGGCCAGGCGTGGTGCACAGGTGCGATTGCTGGAACGCGGCAGGATTGGTGACGGCACAACTTGGGCTGCGGCGGGGATTTTGCCAGCGGCCAGGGCCGATACATCGCTCGATCCGCTGGACCGATTGCGTGGACTCAGCCACGCCGCTTATCCGCGTTGGGCTGATGTGATTTTCAGCGAAACCGGGATCGACGTGGGGCTACGACATTGTGGCGGGTATTACTTGGCCAGCAGCGTCGGCGAGGCGGCATCGCTGGTCGCGAGTGTCGATTATTGGCAAGACCTTGGCTTGAAGGTCGAGCGTTTGGCCGCGGAAGGCTTGGCCGAACACGTCCCAGCGATCGCTGCTTGGGCGAAATCGTCGAAGTTCAAAACGGCGGTTTACAGCGAGGCAGAATCCCAAGTTCGGCCGCCTGATTTGTTGCGTGGCTTGGCACAGGCTTGCCGGGTCGCAGGCGTACGGGTCGATGAATTCGTCGGCGGTGAATTGGTCCGCCGTGGTGGTCGCGCCGCATTTCGAGTCGCACATCGTGATGGCTCGGGCGTTGCAGGCAACAGTTGGCAAGACATTACGGCCGACGCCATTGTCCTTTGCGGTGGCGTTTGGTCAGGCCAAGCGGCCGAGGATTTCGGACTGAAGATGAGTTTGGTGCCGATCCGCGGACAAATGTTGTTGTATCGATTGGCCAGTCCGCCGTTTCGGAGCATTGTTAACGAAGGCCATCGTTACTTCGTTCCGCGTGATGACGGCCACGTGTTGGTCGGCAGTGGCGAAGAGGAAGTCGGGTTCCAAAACGGTACGACGCCGGAATGTTTGGCGATGCTGGCTCAGTGGGCGCAAGGTTTGTTGCCGGAACTTGCGGCGCTTAAGCCGGTTAACGCCTGGTCGGGGCTACGACCGGCCACGTTCGATGGATTTCCGATCATCGGCGTGGTCCCCGACGCGGCGAATCTGTTTGTCGCATCGGGGCATTTCCGCAGTGGCGTTCATCTAGCGCCAGCGACGGCCGAATTGATTGCCGATTTGATTGAGCAAAAACCGACCAAGGTGGATCCGTCGACATTCGGTGTTGGCCGTATGTTGACTTCGAGATCCGAACGAGCCCTTTCCGCAGTGACATTCCGATGAACGAAGAACCGATGATGAACGACGATCCCTCTGAATCTGACTTGGTGGGCGAAGGTGCGCTGAACACTGACAATGCGTCTGAAGTGCCGGCTTCATCGGTTTCAGAAGTGTTCGCCCAAGCCGAAGCCCAAGACGATGAAATGACCCTTGACCCACCTGGGCGCATCGCCGTGATCGGAGCGGGTGTGCTGGGCTTAGAAGCCGCACTCTATGGGCGATTTCTCGGCTACGACGTCGTGGTGTTCGAGCGTGGTGAAGTGGGACAATCGCTGCGTTCGCGATTGAGCGAGCCTTTGCCGGTGTTGCCCAGCGGTTGCCTTTCGTCGTTGGCTCTCGCGGCGATTGCCGCGCAAAATGGTCCCGATGCTCCGGGGGCTCAGCGGCCTTTACCGATTACGGTGGGGCAATGGGTCAATGAAGGCTTGGCACGTTTGGCACAGACCGATCTGCTGCGCGGTCGTGTGGTGACGTCGTGCAATGTGTCAGCAATCGAATTGGTGGATGTCGATTTGGATGCTAAGGATTCCGGGGGCGAAACGGCGATCGATGACCCGATGGAAATGGAGATCGTCGGCGACGTGCCCCCCGATTTTCGTCTGGTCATTGAACCCGACGCAGGCCAGCAATCGTTGGATTTCGAAGCCATTATTCTTGCCACCGGTTGCGCCTTGCCGAGCGAAATTGGCGGTTGGCAAGAGTTTGCCCAATCACCTTACTTCTTCTGCATCGGCCAAAATCACAGCGATCGGGATGTTGCAATGGCATCTGACGAGCGTTCACCCGATGGCAAGTTGCGCGACGGTTATCGGCAAATCGTCCAGTTGTTTGCCAAGTTGGGCGGTCGCGCGACGTTGGATTTGTATCGACCTAAGCGGTTGTAGCGGATTGGGTGCCTGGGGGATTCCCGCGATGGTGAATTGTTTTCGCCTCAAGTCGCGACGTTCCCCCAATCTCGTCCTAGAGTTGCCGGACCAGATTGCCGGTTTGGCAAAAGGTAACTCCAGCGACCATTAACGCCCCATGATCAAACTCACCCGAATCGACGGCGAACCTTTCGTGCTCAATGCCGAAATGATTCGCTATGTCGAGAAACGGCCGGACACGTTTATCACGTTAACGACCGGCGAACGAATCATTGTCGGCGAGTCGATGGATGAGGTGGTGGATCGGGCGATTCGTTACCAGCAACAGAAGCACTGGTTGCCTCTGTCGGGCCTTGCTGTTACGGCGCCAGTCGTCGCTTCGTCACTAGCCCCAACTCCTTGAAAACGAGGCTCTGTTTAAAAAGGGGGATGACCCTCTGCGGCAAGGCAAACGGTCAGGCCCTTTTTGAAACAGAGTCTAAAAGTACTTATAAGACCTCGATACGCTTGGCAAGTCGAACACTCAGTCGAAACAACAGCCTAACACCATGGACATTGCATCAGTAATCGGAGTCATCTGCGCTAGTTTTTTGATTGTCGGTTCCATATTAATGGGAACGGCACCAATTACGGCGTTTATTGATATCCCCTCGGTCCTTGTTGTTATTGGCGGATCGATCGCAGCAGGTTTTATTTGCTTCCCCATGGGCACGATGTTAGCAACACCCAAGGTGATGTTGAAAACGTTCTTCAATAAATCCGAAGACAAGTTGAAGTTGATCAAACAAATCGTCGCTTTAGCTGAAACGGCACGGCGTGATGGGTTGTTGGCGTTGGAGTCCAAGATTAATGAGATCGAAAATCCGCTAGTTAAAACCGGGATTCAAATGGCTGTCGATGGCAGCACGCCGGAGGTTGTGGAACAAGTTTTGCGAACCGAAGCCAGTGCGATCGGTTCGCGTCACCGCGACGGTAAGGCATTGATGGATCAAATGGGCCGATTCGCGCCTGCGTATGGAATGATCGGGACTCTGTTGGGTTTGATCATGATGCTTTCCGACATGAGTGACCCGTCGAAGCTTGGGGCCGGTATGGCCGTGGCGCTCATTACGACACTTTATGGCGCAATTATGGCAAACGTGGTGTTCTGTCCCTTCGCTGAAAAACTTGGACTGCTCAGTCGTATGGAATTGACCGTATTAGAAATTGCGATTCGCGGTGTAATGGCAATCCAGTCTGGTGAAAGTCCTCGAGCGATTGACCAGAAATTGCGAACGTTCCTGCCACCCAAGCAACGAAACGCCGAATAATCGTTTTTCCGAAAAGGGGTCAGGCCCCTTTGCAGATAGGCCCTCTGTGTCGTGGTCCGGTCGATGCATCGAGTCATGAAAAAGGTTGAAAGCTATGGATGATGAACCAGCACCGATCATGATTCCCGAGTGGGTTGTGACATTCGGTGACATGATGTCATTGCTATTAACATTCTTTATTATGTTGGTTTCGATGAGCGAGATTAAGCAGGAGACCAAGTTTCAGGCGTTGGTCGATTCGATGCGCAAACAGTTTGGGTATGCGAAGGCGATGGAAAGCATGGCACCCGGTGAGATCAAACCTCGCACCAGTCAGTTCACGGTGATGTCGACGACCGGGCGTGCTAAGAAAAAAGATACAGCCAAAGGTGGTGTTCCGGAAAAGGCACCCGATGGCGAGGAACCTCATATCCGGATTGTGCGTCCTGGCAAGATGACAGCGATCGGATCCGTGATTTTTTTCGAAGTCGCGTCGGCTGAACTCGATGGTCGCGCTCGGCGTGAACTAGATTTAGTTGCAGAATTGCTGCGTGGTAAACCTCAAAAGATCGAAGTCCGTGGACACACGACTCCGGAACTTGCCACTCGAACCGCTGGTACCATGCACGCGATGACGCTGGGGTACGAACGTGCCGTGTCGACGATGCGGTATTTGGTTGACGTCAAGAAGTTGCCTGCCGAACGTTTCCGGTTGTCGTCAGCCGGCGACAGCGAGCATGCGGCCTTGGGAACGGCTTCCGGCGGACGAGACTTGCCGCGAGTGGAGGTTTTCCTGTTGGATGAATCGTCCGAAACGCCGCGAGGCCAAGTCGCGCCGTGATCATTGCACCTTATCACACCTATTCAAATTGTCGTTCACGCTGGTAAGCGAGATGTACTATGGAAAAAACTGACACAAAGGCGGCCGATGGCGCGCCCGAAACGGCTGGCGGGGGGAAAGCGAAGGTCGTCATCGTCGGATTCATTTCCTTCGTTGTGGTTTTTGAGACGGCACTGTTTTTCTTCCTCGTCCCGTCGGCAGAAGAAATCAGCGCTTTGGCCGAAGCCCGCTTAGTGCAAACCGTTCAAGAGCAAAAAGAGAAGGCCGAGGAGCAGGCCGTTGATCAAGAAAAGGTCAGCGAGTTTGCCCTTGGCGAGTTCGGGGAAACGTTCAGTCCGATCGATTCCGAACGCTCTTATCGCGTCGAAATGAGGATCTATGGACTTGTTCGGAACAAAAATCAGGAAAAATTGAAGGCCGAGTTCGCGCAGAAGGAGGGGCGACTGAGGCACGCAATCCGTATGAAAATCCGAAATAGCGAAGTTTCGGAACTGTCGGAGAACCAATTGGGGTTGCTGCAAAGACGAATTTTGACGACATCTAACCATCTTCTCGAAGGAGATCTCTTGCTCGGAATCGGCTTTAACGATTACCAATTAGTCGAGGAGTGATGTCGTATCTAGCCAGGAGGGTGAATCAATGAGCAACGAACAAGCGGAGGCCGATGCGATGATCGCCGCCGCAAGGGCTGCTGCGGCTGGCGGAACGAAGTCGCCCGCAACCGCTGGGTCTGAAGCAGCAAAGCCAGGCGGCACTGCGGCCAAGCCGTCTGCGAAGACGACCGGAGATATCGAAAACTTACTCGACGATACCGCAGCGGCTGTTTCGCAAGCTCAAATCGACGCGATGTTGGGCAATGCTGCGAAACCACCGGTCGCCACGCCTGCGCCCAAGCCTTACGAGTTTGACGACTTGCAAGGTCAACCCAACGACGAACCGCCCCACAGTATGGATCTGCTGGGCGACGTCGAGCTCGATCTGCGAATCGAACTCGGCAGAACCGTTATGAGGCTGGAAGAAGTCCTGCGGCTTCGCGGCGGTTCAGTCGTGGCGCTCGATAAATTGGCCGGCGACCCGGTCGATATTTACATCAATGGCCGCCTGATCGCTCATGGCGAAGTGCTGGTCATGAACGATAATTTTTGTATCCGTGTGACAGAATTGGTGGGCAGCAGTGCACGTCCTGGCTCGTAATTGTCATCGCCTTGAACGTTTTCGCCGCCAGCAATCTCTGGCCAGTTGCCTCGTGCTCGCGTTGGGCGCTGCTTTCTGTAGTGTTGTACCGGCATACGCAGACACAACCGGGCACAGCAGTTTTGCAAATCCGTCCGTTGGATCGGAGGCGTCGCCCCAGTACAACGCTTCGCCAGCTTACGCGCCGATCACGCTACGGGGCCCGTCAACCTCGCTTTCAAGTGCAACTGCCGAAGGCACGGCCCAGGCCCCTGCATTGGACAGCAATGCCACGCAACGAGCAGACACAGCCAATCAGAAACCGGGCGATTTAGCCGAAGGCTCGTCGGTGCGTCGCTCGATGGCCACACCGCTGGTCACTATCGCTTCCAGCCTGGCGCTCGTTTTGGGCCTGTTCGCCGCCTTGGTCTGGGTTTCACGAAAAGCCCAACGAGGCCAAGGTGTCGCTCGGACTGTTCCTGATGAAGTGTTGCGAGTTCTTGGGCGAAAGCACATGGGTTCGCTAGGCACCATTTCCATCGTTCGTTGTGGCCGCACGGTCATGATCGTTTCGCAATCCGCGTCCGGAATCCAATCCTTAGCCACGATCACCGACGAAGCCGAGGTGCGTCATCTGGAAGCCGCCTGCTTGGGCGAGAGCAGTGCAAGTTTTCAAGCCACGCTTGGCGAGATTGAGCGTGAGCCCGCCGGCAGAGGTTTCCTGGGTGACGGTATCGCCCAACCCAACGCACGTAAGAAGCTTTTTACGCAGGCCTAAGGCTCGCGGTCACGAATCACGACAGGAGGGATGTTGGCCTGTAACCATCTTCTGGCAACAATGCCTCCGTGATTTTAACCTCAAAGCTCGTTATATCCAATGATTTAACGACCATGGCTGAAGTGAGCATACCAGAATCTTTCAGCTCCCAGCCTTCCATATACTTCATGCCAACGTTTTCCGTTCCGGGGAACTCAACCTCCGCGCAGTAAAAGTTCTTTGGGGCTCCTTTAACAAAACGGTAAGCGACCTCTAGACGAACCACGTCGGGTGCCTCGAACTTTGCCTTGGGGTCAGAAAGTTAGATCTCGCTCGCTCGGGCAGGTTGGGCGATTGTGGCCTGGACAATTGGTGCGCTGGGGGCTTGTTTGCCACACCCAGCAATCAATGTCATACCAAGGATGACGCAACCGTTCCGTGGTGGAAATAGACGGTTGATTCAAAAGGCGTGCATGATTGTTCCCGGGGCATTCATTGAATTTCAATCACTTGCCGAGCGTCTTGGCGGGAAGGTCAATTTTAACGATCCCGCCTGCACCGGATATCGACACTTCCAGCGGCGACTCAAGCGTGGAGTACGGTGCCGGCACTCCTTCGCGGCAAAATGCGTAGTCGGCCTGAATCGTATCGCCAGGTAAAACGGTACCGTCGTTATCAATCATTTGACTCACTCGCACGCGGTACTTGCCCGGCGGCAGGCCCGCAGTTTGCTCACGCGAACTGATGACGGTGAACTTGCTCATCGCATCTGCTTGGCCAATCGCACCTTCGCCGACCGTCCCAACTTGCGGGATTAACTGTACGGTCGCGTTTGCAATCGGCCCGTTAGAAGCGGTCAACTTGCGTATGCCCAGGCTGATGTGACCCCGTTGAAAAGTTCTAGCGTGATCTCCCCCATGGCTAGAGTATTGGATGTCCCGTCGGTAATTCCGGCCATCTTGGTAAAACTGTTTTCACCGAAAATGTATCGGGTCGCCAGTGATGTGAAGTTGTGCAGGTTGTGAGTTCCCAGCGTTGTATGAGGCATGATGAAGTCATAGCAAGTTTTTTGCGCAAGGACTCCTGCGCCCAAATCGGGGCTGTAAAAAGTCGATGGCGAAATTATCGGCACGCCACCGTCGGATGGGCATAAAAAGGTGTCCATCACATTAGCGGATAAGCTAACGCTACCATTTGCGATTGCTTCTGGATTCGCCAGCGGTGATGCTCCTGGTCTAATTTAGTTCCAAAACGCACCGCTGAGATTGAATCGGTCGTAAAGCGATTGCTGCTCCATAAATGGCAGGTTCGAAACCAGTCCGTGTATGTTTTTTGTTTGTGGATCGGGACGGGATGCTCCCGCCGGATTTGCCGCGAGTGTCCCCAAGCTCATTCGGCCTGCTGGAAATCGCTTGTGAGTGCTTTAATAAGGTTGCGCAATCGAGGAAACGCGGGCTGCTACCGTTGTGGCGTGGTTGACCGAGTTTCCTCTGCGATCGCGCAGAGAATAAAGAGTCGAGCATGGAGTTGCACAAGTGAATCTTATAAAACGATTCACCTAATTCGATCGAAAAAGAAAACGCTGTGGTCCGGCTTATGCAAAGCTGATGCCATTTTGGCCGCAAGAGCGGTTGTTCGGTCCACCGGAGTATTGTTCGGCCGCTTAAGGTCGTGCGAATCGCCGTTCTCGTTAGACGAACGGATGTGGGGGCGTCTGCAGGTCCGGCGAAGCAGAAGGCGAAGATTCTGCCTCGCGACCTTAATTGCGACCGCGTGCGCGGTTTATAGGCGGGACTGCCAAAACAAGTTTCAGGCCGGCCGGCGAGCTCGCATCAGGGATGGTTTCGCTTTTTGGCGGTTGCCCTACGAAAGGCGGCTATCCGGGGATTCGTTTAGGCACTGGAAACTCGAGCACAAACTTGGTCCCACGGCCGACTTCGCTTTGCACGCTGATCCGTCCGCCGTGAGCTTCGATGATTTTTCGTGCCGTGGGCAAACCGAGGCCCGATCCGCCATCTTTCGTGCTGTAGAACGGTTCGAACATGTGCAGCAACGTCGTGTCGTCGACGCCGCATCCGGTGTCGATCAATTCCAACGCGACGCCATCGCGTGTCAGCGCCGTTCGCACCCACAGTTGGCCGCCGCCTTCCATCGCCTCGATCGCGTTTTTGACCAAATTCATCAGTGCCGCTTGCAAGGAATCGCTGTGCAGCAAAATCACGGGTAGGTCGGAGTCGAGATAACGCTGGATCTCGATCCCGCTGGCGTCCGCTTGGGCCTTGTAAGCACGTAGGACACGATCCACCTGGTCGTTTAAATTGCCGGGCACCAAATCGATTTGGCTCAGCCGCGTGTAGCGGAGGAAGTCTCGCAGTAACGCTTCCATCCGTTCGCATTGTTGGCGGACGATTTCGACTTTGTCCAACGC
>DNWZ01000549.1 GCA_003506095.1 Planctomycetaceae bacterium
CTTAACCGTTTCTGCATCGAGAATTTCGACAATATGAGCGACGACGAGATCGAATCCAAACCGCCGCTTGAAGCACGCGTCGCGGAACGACATGCGCTTCAGATTGCTCAAACGTTCAGCGGCAATCGCGTTCTGTGTTCGTCCATTGGGCGCGGACAGGCCGCTGCCGCGATTGCGAAGGATCGCCCTGAAGCGGAGGTCACGCTGTGGTACCTGGACCAGTATTGGCAACACCTCGCTGCGACGGAAATTGGCCAACAGAGCGGTTTGTCGATCGTTTGCTCAGCCGATTTTCCGCCCGGCCCATTCGATTTGGCGGTGTTGCCGTTTTCGTTTCGTGGCGAAGCAGAACTGACTCGCGACTTGATCCAGCAGGCGTTTGACCGACTGGCGATCGACGGACACCTGGTCGTATCGACAGACAACCCCCGCGACCGCTGGTTGCACGATCAGTTGCGAGAAATGTTCCCCAAGGTGACGGTGATCGCATCGGAAGAGGCTGCTGGCTACGTGATCAAGAAGCGCGCCGAGCAGAAACGGCCACGTCCGCTGAAGTGCGAGTTCGCCTTTCGCGATGGCCAGCGGCTGGTGCGAGCGGTCAGTCGCCCGGGCGTCTTCTCCCACCGCAGACTGGATCCGGGCGCTCGGCAATTGATCGATGCGATCCCCTGGCCCATTGAAACGTCGCCAGGGAAAACGCTGCGAGTGGTTGATATCGGCTGCGGTTGCGGAGCGGTTGGAGTCGCCATTGCCGCGCGGGCTCAAGGGAACAACCAAGGCGAAGCGATGCCGATTGAGGTCTTGGCGATCGACAGCAACTCGCGAGCGGTCGCCTGCACCGCCGAATCGGCCGACTTAAATGGCCTTACCACGCTAACAGCGAGATTGAACTGCTTCGGTGAAGTCGATCAACCGGCCACCTACGATCTCGCCGTCGCCAACCCGCCTTATTACGCCGACTTTCGCATCGCGAAACTGTTCGTCGATTCGGCCCTAAAGGCGCTCGTCGCTGGCGGCGCGTTGTACCTGGTGACAAAGAACGCCACCTGGTATCAAGAAAACCTGTTCCCTGGCTGGCGAGATATAAGAATCCATCCGAGCGGCCAGTATTTCATCGTCACCGCGCGCCGCGGCTAGCCAGACATGCCGCTAGCGATTGGCGAACGTTGAATCACAGTCCCTGCATGTTGGTCTTGATCGTAAAGACCGCATCGCTGGCGGTGATGAACAGTTGGTTGTGGTCTTTGCCACCGAAGCAAACGTTCGCGGTCCAGCCTCGGGGCACGGCGATGATTTCTCGTTTTTGGCCTGATGAATCATAAACCGTTACCCCCGCTTTGCCGGTCAAATAAAGATTGCCATCGCGATCGAGCGTCATCCCATCGGAGCCTTCGTTGCAGAACAGTTTGCGATTCTCCAACGTTCCACCATCAGCGATCGTGTAAGCATAAGTTTTCGAGTCGCCGATATCCGCGACGAACAACAGTTTGCGATTCGCATCGCCAACGATTCCGTTCGGAGTTTTGAACTGGTCGTCCAACAAACGAACATTCGAACCATCTCGGTCTGCGGCATAGATTGCTCGAGTCGGCTGCGGCTGGTCGGCGTGTTGCCACCAAGGACGCTTGTAAAACGGGTCGGTGAAATAGAGTGTCCCTGATGGGTGAACCCAGACGTCGTTGGGGCCATTAAAACGACTGTTCTTATAGGTCGAAAATAAGACCCGATGCGATCCAGTTTGTGTATCAATTTCCCACATTTCCGTATTCCCGTCGGCACAAGCGATCAACTTACCGTCAGGCGCGAAGAACATTCCATTGGACCGTCCCGCAGGCTTCAGGAAATCGCCTAGTGTGCCATCGATACCGATCCGCACGATCCGGTCATTGGGCTGGTCGGTGAAATAAACGTTGCCTTTGGAATCGCTGGCCGGTCCTTCGGTAAACTTACAATCGCCAACGACCAGTTTTAGTTCCGCACCTTGCGCGACGATGCTGGGCGAAGGCGTCGCTGGAACTATTTTCGAAACGTTGTCTTGTGCGTCAGTTCGTCCTGACGGCCCCGCACTCGTTGCGATGACAAAGAGCAACATTGTGGCAACGGCAGTCGGCGTCGATGTTAGCGTCATAGGATTTTATGAATTAGAGGACATTTACAATTTGAACAGATAGACAGTCATTTCAGAACAAGCAGAACTTGGGATCGTGCAACTCAACGCGTTAGGGAAAGATCACTGGCACGGCCCATTTGCCGAAAGTGATGACTTCACCGGCGGCGCAAGTCTTCTGATAAAGCGAACAGTAATTACCAGAATTAGAAGGATCGAACAGGCGAATTTCGGGCAAAGCAACAAGCTCGAAACCCTGGTCGATTAAATTCGCTGACTGCGAGTCACTATTACGATTTGCCTGGGGCGTCAGGAAGGCAACAAGGCCGCTTTGGCTGCAAGTCAATCGTTTCGAACCATCCAACGGCACCTGCAAAAACTGAGCGGTCTTTAACACACCCGGTGACTCGGCAATCTTATACTTCCGATCCGTGAAGATGACTTGATCGACTTCAAAAAGCCTGGTCTTGTAGCCAGCATCCTCCCATTGACCAGCCGCGACACTGTTGCCACCCTTGACCGGCAATAAAAGCGGCTTCCCCTCGGGATTAGGCGATACCGCGACTGGCTTGCTTGCTGCCTTTTCTTGCCCTCCGGAAGCCTGGCTAACGAGCTTGCGCAGTTCGACTGAATCGCTGTCGATTGAACCTTTCGCGACATCGGATTCGGTAAACGAAGCCATCAAGATCTTTCGCTCGCCGGTTCGGCTATAATCGTAGACAATGTGAATCTTGCCGTCTGGCGTTTGCTGGCCGTCCGGATAAGAAACACCATTGCGTTCATCTAGCAGCAATCCACCGAACCAGTCTGCCCCATCATTGCTGGATACATACGCGGTTAAATGTGACCTGCCGGTTTTTTCTTTAACAGGGCCATGCTTGACCAGTAATAAATTCCCAGACTGCAAGCGTGTGATAAAAAATCTTGCACTTGGATGAGCGATCAAGGATGGCTTTAAAATCGGCCAACTCTTACCACGGTCCACTGAAACGCTTTCTCCAATCCCATAATTTGTACGCACCAACATCCAAAGCGAACCATCCTGTCGTTCAACGACCATGTGTTCATCGAATTGGCGATCCTTTTCGGGAACGTGACAAGCGCCAAGTAATTCCCAATTTTCCCCTTGATCCGATGACTGAATGACCCGCGCACTGTTGTCGGTTTTTCGCCAAGTCGAAACAGGCAATAACCACTCTCCACGAGACAGGACAGTCGGCTTGCACATCATGATGCCGTCGGCGATGCGACGCGGCTTTGACCAAATCGGCTTAGCAGCGTCGGGCTGGTCGGTTTCGATACACCAAACCCCAGCGACGCTCCCTTCGTGGCCTTGGGCTTGGGCCCAAAAGGCAAACAATCGCCCGTCGGGTGACATCCACATTTCAGGGTCGAACGCTCGCACCGGCCCCGGGCCATCGGGATCAATCACCAATGCTTCGTTCCAGGTTTTTCCACCATCGCCACTGGTCGTGATGACAACGTAGTTGTTGTGATCTTCGCCAGGCGTAATACCTGCGTACCAAGTGGCCCAAATGCGCCCAGCGGGAGCAATCGCCATGCTGGGAATTCCCTGAAAGGCGCGGTTCGTTGCCGAATGCTCGGGCCCCGGCAGCAAAATCCGTTCAGGAGGCGACAAGAACGCACCCTGGGCGATAGCAAGCGTAGCGCCACAAGAGGACAGGACGAGCCCCAAAGCGAACACGTGAAGCGGAATAGCAACAGCAGGCCGAAATGCCATGGCGGGATCCTTCATGAAAGAGCGGGAGGTGAGCCCTGCATATTAATCGAACATCGGGACTGCGGGCAGCGCGGCGTCGGCGCCCAGCAACTTCAGCCAGATGGCCAATTTGGCGCAACCCACCGGCGGCCTGGGTAGCCTGCCCGATTGCAAAAATGAGCGACTAGACCCTGGATACCTGGGTGGCAACTAAACGCCCCACCTGGGATCGCAGCGGCGAATTGCCTGGAGAGAGGGCAGATGCCATTGTCAAGGCGGCAATTTTTGTTACTCTACGCGGCCCGTCGTTCCAGACGGCTCCAACCGCATCGATCAGCAGCTTTAGGTCTTAACCAAACATCCAAGACCATTTTAGGCACAACATTGGGAGATTGTTTTAGGTGGGTACGAAGAAGACAGGTAAAGGGCGCCGTAAAGTGGGCAGAAAAAAACGACGGATGCGAGCCCGGATTCGTCACCGAAAGAAATGATCGGATTTGGCTGTGAGCATACGGCCGAGGCTTTTCGATTGATCCATTAGGTCAAGCGGGCGTTTCGTCCGTCTGATGCTATCGTTTGTTGATCGCTCCGATTCGGCATGACTTTCGCAACCCGCGACGGCAATCGCTACTCTCCCAGGCCGAGTTTTGCGAACCACCGGCGGTTCTGCGTCGGCCCAGCAATCGACTCTTGTCGTAACTCTTGCTTCAAATGTGCGAGCTGCTCCTCAAGTTCAGCGTTCTGGCATTCCAACTGGCGTCGCTGGCGGGCTAGGCTAGCCCTCTCAATCGAGGCAGCAATTTCCATGTCGCGAAACTTCGCTTCCCATTCGGCCTGAATCTCCTTCAGCCGCGACCGCTCTTCGCGGATCAATTCGTCATCATCAAAAAGACGCGTGATCGCCGCTGCACCGACCGCAAGATCGCTATCTTGCACTTCGGGGCGCTGCTCCAGGATCGAGCGAAGTTCAGCGATTTCGCTTTCTCGAGCTCGCAACTCTTGCTGCATGCAGGCCATTTCGTGGTTCAATCGCGAGCACTGTTCGCTCGTCAGTTGGTCGGGACTAAACGGCACACCGTTGTCTTCGGATTCGAATTGTCGATAAAGCAGCTCTTTGCGTTCTTCCCACGACAAGGATGCAGCCGCATCACTCGACTGGTCGACAGTTCGCTGGACGGTCAAATGCGCCAATTCGGTTGCGAGCTGGTTGTTTTGTTCTACCAACGACTCGATCTGCGCCTTCAACGCGTCGACTTTGACCAGGCAGTGACCTTCGCTATCGTCGGACGGACTATCGAAACCTGACGTCACCTGCCCACCATACTGGCTGCTGACCGATTCGTCGGGTGAGTTGTTTGCATTGGATGGCCACGCGTCGCGAAGCAGCAGCACAAGCATTTCAATTTGCGACTGCATTTCAGCCAGTCGCGCGTCCGTGGTCTCGGTGCTTTCCAGGGGCCGGTCAACACCAGCGATTGTCGCTGCGGGGCGCCGCAGTTCCCGCCGCTGTGTTCGAATCGCTTTGGCAAGATCTCTTCGACGGGCCAACAGATCTTCCGCCTTCTGTTGCAGATCAGCCTCGGCTTGCCGAAGCTCCGACTCCCAGTAACGCAGCGATTGGATCAGCTCGACTTGATCCGAAGCAGATGAGATTGAGCCGCACTCAAGTTTTTGGGAAACGATTTGCGAGATCGATTGCGCATTGGTTGCTGCGGCCATGGATTGCATCTCTTCAGGCCCTTGTTGAGGACGGACGGCCTTGGGCAACGCCACGGCCAACGGCGTCTTGAGCGGATTCTCCTGAGCCGGCAGTAGGGCGTCAAAAGCGTCGACAACCGCGAGCGACCGTAACGGCTCGGGGGGGAGGGCTGCATGATTGGTCACATCACACAACCGTCCGATCGGCTCACCGCCTCGCTTGCTGATCGATGTTTTTTTCGACATGCTGTAAACCGTGGAACCGATCAAAATGGCCTGACCCAAAAGGCTCTGCCCTATCGCCAAAGGGCCAGATAAAGCGGTTAAGACGCTGAACTAAACGGACCCAAGCTTTTCTGACGGAGATTTCAATCGCTGAAAAAGCATCGATTCGCAGGAAAGACCCTTGCTTGGCTCAAACAACCACTAGTCAATAGATACGTCGAAAACACCAAATGTCAAAATCGGTTAAGCGGCTCAATTCTAGAAAATGCATCCAGGAGGCGACATGAAAAATGATCAAGACGATCCGGCCGGGCGAGAACCCGAGTCTGAGCTCGCTGCAGGGGCCGAGCAACCGTTACGTAAGTCGCGTTCGCCAAAAGCCACTTCGAGGCCACGACGGTTTGAAGCGGCACTAGACGAGATCGAAGTGATTGTGCTGAACCTTGAACGCGGTGAACTCGACCTGGGCGAATCGCTAGCCCAATATCAAAAAGGCATCGAAACGCTAAAGGAATGCCATCAATTGCTGAGCGATGCAGAGCGGAGGATCACGCTATTGAGTGGATTTGACGCCGACGGCAACCCGGTCAGCACCTCGTTTGACGAGTCGGACATGTCCCTTGATGAGAAGCAAGCCAAACGAGGTAGTCGGCGGACTGCCCAGCGGACACCAGGCCGCCAGGCGATCACAGAGGGCGACGAAGACTTCGGCGAGGCGAAACCGGGGCTGTTCTAAGTGCGGGAGGTTGACCTATAAATAAGTTGATTCAGTTTTAAAAATGCTTTGGTCACACGTCGAGTTTTCGGATTGAAACCAGTTTCGCAAGACGCCTTGGCCGATGGCATATCGGACTTACTGCCAAGAATCGAAACGGCACTTGTTCATGCGTGCCAGTTTTCCGCACATTGCCCTGAAAGACTGGGAGATGCGATCCGGTATTCGTTGCTAGCCCCTGGCAAACGTGTTCGACCGTCGCTCGCCTTGATGGCTGCAGAAGCTGTTGGCGGGTCGATCGACCAGGCGATGCCCGGTGCAGTTGCGGTCGAAATGGTACACGCATATTCACTGGTTCACGATGACTTGCCGGCGATGGATGACGACGATTTGCGGCGCGGACGCCCAACGACCCACATCCAGTATGACCAAGCGACCGCCATTTTGGCTGGCGATTCGCTGCTAGCGATGGCCTTTGAGCATCTTGCCACAGCGATCAACGATCCGCTGCTTGCCTATCGATGCATTCGTGTGCTTGGAAAAGCCGCGGGGCCTGAGTGTTTAGTCGGTGGTCAGGCCGAAGACCTTGCTGCGGAATCCGGCGGCGAGCAGACGCTTGAACGACTGGAGGCCATTCACCGGCGAAAAACCGGAGCGTTAATCGACGCGTCGGTCGCAATCGGTGGCATTCTCGGCGGTGCGGCGGACGAGGCACTAAACACGCTTTACCAATATTCCTGCCCCCTGGGCTTAGCCTTCCAGGTCGTCGATGACTGCTTGGACCATTCGGCCAGCGATACGGAAATGGGGAAGCGGACAGGCAAAGATGCTGCCAAGGGAAAGTTAACCTATCCGGGAATGATGGGGCTTTCCGATGCACGAAGATATGCAGATAGCCTTATTTCTCAAGCGATAGCAGCAATTGACGTTTTTGGAAACGACGCTTGGCGGTTACAGTGGTTAGCGGGATTCGTCCGCGACCGCAAACGATAACGCACTCGCAACACGAATTATCGAGATCTCAACGGAATGAGTCCATCGCAAATGACCTCTGAGACTGCACCTATGAAGATTGGCAAACATCCGCTGCTGTCGAGACTTGACGACGCTGAGGTCTTAAAAACGTTCACCCCCGCCGAACTCGAATCGGTGGCGGTTGAAATCCGCGACGTGCTCTGCAACCTGATGGCGACTCGGACCGCTCACTTCGCCAGCAACCTCGGCGTTGTTGAACTTTGCTTGGCACTGCACACGGAGTTTGACTTTCGCACCGACCGTTTGATTTGGGACACTGGCCACCAAATTTATCCACACAAACTGGTGACCGGTCGATACCCGCAGTTCGACACGATTCGCAATCAAGGCGGGTTGATGGGTTATCCCAATCCGGTCGAAAGCCCTTATGACCTTTTCATGACCGGCCACGCCGGATGCAGCGTCAGCACGGCGATGGGTCTAGCCAGTGGCGATGCCTTGATGGGGCAAGCGGCACGGCACAGCGTTGCGGTGATTGGGGATGGCGCGTTGCCCAGCGGAATCGTGTTCGAAGCGATGAATAACGCGGGCGATTCTGGCGACAAGCTCACCATCATCTTGAACGATAACAAGATGTCGATTTGCCCGCGTGTTGGGGCCTTGGCGGCGTATCTCGACCGACTGCGAAGCAATCCTTTTTATACTGGTTTGAAGCACGAAGTCGCCAAAGCGCTTGGGAAGGTTCCGATGTTCGGTGATCCCGCCGAACGAATGCTGGCTCAACTAAAAGAAGGTGTAAAAGCTGGGTTCCTGGGCGGAATGCTGTTCGAGGAACTCGGGATCCGTTACATCGGCCCGATCGACGGCCACGACGTCACGTTGCTCCGCAAGTACCTGCGAATGGTTCGTGATTTACCCGGACCGGTTCTCTTGCATGTCGTGACTGAAAAAGGTCACGGCTACAAACCGGCTGAGCAAAACCCTGTTTATTTCCACACCCCGCCCGCTTTCTTGGATGAAGGCGGTAAACCGGTGCCGCTAGGCAGCGACGGCAGTCCACCGTACACAAACTTCATCCGCGATGCGATTCTTGCGCAGATGCAAGCCAATCCCAAAGTCACGGTTTTGACCGCTGCGATGTGCCAGGGGAACAAACTGGAACCAGTTCGTGAACGATTTGCCGATCGCTTTTTCGACGTCGGGATTTGTGAATCGCATGCCGTCGCGTTTGCCGCGGGTCAATGCAAAGCGGGCATGCGGCCAATCGTCGATATTTACAGCACGTTCCTGCAGCGTAGCCATGACCAGATTTTTCAAGAAGTATGTCTGCAGAAGTTGCCGGTCACCTTTTTGATGGACCGTTCTGGGCTAACCGGCCCCGATGGTCCAACGCATCACGGGGTTTTCGATATCGGATACCTTCGTTCGTTCCCGAATCTGGTCTTGATGGCGCCGGGATACGCTGATGAAGTGACACCGATGCTGCAGTTTGCCCTGGAGCAGGATACGGCGGTCGCAATCCGCTATCCCAAGGCCGCAGCCTTGCACCTGACTGACCCGCCGAGCAAGATCGTACTCGGAAAAAGCGAAACCTTACGAACCGGTACCGACGGAACCATCATCGCTTATGGTGCAATGCTGGACCAAGTTCTGGCTGCGGTCGATCTGCTGGCCGGCGAATTGAGCGTCACCGTCGTCAACGGCCGTTTCGCCAAACCGATCGACCATGAAATGGTGTATCGATCGTTTGAGCAGGGCGGGTTTGTGATTACTGTTGAGGAGGCCGCGAAAATGGGTGGATTTGGTTCTGCCGTGCTCGAATCGGCCTCGGATCAGCGACTTGATACCCGTAAACTGCTCCGCTTAGCACTGCCGGACGAGTTTATCGAACATGGCAATCGCGAAACATTGCTCGACCAACTCGGACTAGGGCCCAAGCAGATCGCGGCCGCCTGTCGCCAGATGGCTGCGATGGAAGTCAACGTGTCGTAATCATGCAGCCCGGTCTCTAGAGATACAAAGTAGCCGCATTCGTGAGCAGCAAACCGACACAAAACCAAAACGCAGACCAGACGTCCCTGGAGGCGGTTTTATCGGGCAACATGCCGCGGCGGCCAAAGGTTGCGATCCTGGGAGCGCCGGATCGGTCGCGAGTTCTGACGGCGCTGCAGCGACTCAAACCGGTAATCGCCGCTGACGCTGACATTGTCGTCGAAGACCTGGCATTCACGTCAGACCTAGCCCACATCGAAGTCGATCTGGTGATCGTGCTCGGTGGTGATGGGTCGATCCTCCAATCCGCCAGACAATTGGCTGGCCGAGAAATCCCGGTGCTGGGCGTAAATTGTGGTGCCTTGGGTTTTTTAGCGGCATTGTCAGTCGACGATTTCCTGGATGCTTGGCCCAAAGTCTGTGCAGGCGGGTTTTCGATTGTTGAACACCTGATGTTGCGTGTTTCACAAATCCGTCAGGGCAAAGAGATTGCGTATCAACTGGCGCTCAACGAAGCGGCTATTCTGGGCGGCCCACCCTACACGCTGATGGAAATCGACCTCTACGCTGACGAAACGCTCGCCACAACCTATCGCTGCGATGGACTGATCGTTAGCACACCCGTCGGCTCAACTGCGTACAACCTTTCCGCTGGCGGACCGATTTTGCGAAAGCACCTGCGTGCGATCGTCATTCAACCGATCAGCCCGCACACTCTGACCTACCGCCCGCTGGTCGATTCTGCCGACACAAAACTGGAAATGGTTGTCGCTCGACCTAGCCAGTCGACCAGCATTGTGACCGACGGACGTGTCCTGGGACAAATCCGACGAGGCGATCGAATCCGGATTCGTGCCGCAGATCACTGCTTCCAAATGCTGACCGTACCCGGCCAGAACGAGTACCGAACATTACGCGAAAAACTCGGCTGGGGCGGCAGCGTGCTGCGCTAGCGGCTCGCCCAATCGGCCAATCGCCCAATCGGGCCGCGGTGACGTGGCAAACGCCCGTCATCCATCAGAGCCCTACTCGATTTTCTGCCCGTTAATCAGAAAAGATGTTGAATCAACGATTCCGACTGTCTAAACTAAACCCCCTAAGCCACCCATTCCGCATATCCATCGCAGTCAACCATTTCAGACTTCACTCCCAGCAACACTGCAGACAAGCTCATGAAAACAGCATATTTACGGCATTTCTTGCCATGCTTGGCGGCCCTTGTTGCGGTCGTAGGAACCGTTCGGCCCGCGCCGGCTGAAAACTCCACAGCTCAATTGCTGATCAATCAGTGGATTCGGCAGGCTGAAGACGGTTCGATCCGAGGGAAAATCGTTCTTCCCCAGAAAGACGGTACGGTCGTTGCCGTTACGACCGCAGTCGTCGGTTTGGCGGATACTAAGGGTGCTTCGCGCACTGAAAAGGTCGACGAAAACGGCGAGTTCACGTTTACCGATGTAGAGCCCGGCGTTTACACACTGGTCACCCGTGGGGCCAAAGACGTCTGTGCAATCGTCGCTTTGCACGTGATGGCGCATGATAACGAAAAGGCTGCTGGCCTGGCTTCGAGCATCGAAGTTTCAGCGGGAAGGGTCGACTTTACTTCCGTGAATGCGAACCTGATCCGTTATCTACCTCCACAGAAGGACGAAGATAATCGCGATTCAACCGCTGGCATCGATTTTTCGATTCTGTCGGCTCAACTTGCCAGCGAAACGGTACGTCGTGTCAAACAGACCGATGGCGGCATGTCGGGTCAGATTTATGCCGCTGGTGCTGTAGGCGCTAAGTTTGCTCCTAGCCAGGATACGAACATCTTCTTGTACCAGGATGGGATCGAAATCGAACGTTTAACGACTGACACCAATGGCAGTTTTGAGTTCGAGTTGCTGGAACCCGGCGTCTACTCGTTGATGGCGATCGGTGGGTCGGGGGCGGGCCTAGTTGGTTTTGAACTGGTTGGCGAGAACACCCCATCTTTCGCAGCAGATAACTCAAGTGCAACTTTGGTGAGCACTTTACAGGACCCCATCGCATCGCAGTTCGTTCTTCAGGTCGGTGGTGGTGGTCTTCCTGGTGGTGGATTGCTTGGTTTGGCTGGTCTAGCAGGTGTCGCTGCTGTAACTATTCAAAGCGATGTCCTGATCGACGAACAAGTCATCAGCGAAGAGATAATTGACGAAGGTTACGTCGCTCCGATGGGCGGCGGCGGTTACGCCAGCGCTGGTGGCGGTGGCCCGATGGGTGGCGGAGCGGCAGGTGGCGGCGGCAGCATGCTAGGCTTTGCAACCATTGGAGGCGCATTGGCTGCTGTCATTGCAGCAAGCAATAACGACAACGATCGTGTAATCATTCCACCACCGGCGACACCAGCAATCCCTTAACGGCACTCGCCTGCTAATTTCTCGATGATGATTCCGGTCAGAAACCATTGGACGCTTTGGCGCTAACCGCAGTTCTCTTCGGTTTTCCAATAGATTCTAATTGAAAGGCCGCTCCTTCAAGAGCGGCCTTTTTGCATTGTATAACGCTCGAGTTACAGTCCCACATCCAGCACCACTCTCGCCCAGCGATCTCGTCGATGGCAATCAAAATCCGCACTCGATTTAATGAAACCGTATTTGCGTTTCTGTTTTGTGGTTGGACTGTTGTACTAAGTCACGCCCAAGAAACAGCGAAGCCCGCGCCACAGGCTGCTACAGGCAAACAATTGATCTTGCCTGGGGAAACGTTCTTAGTCGACGGCCATATCGCGTTTGTCTTGTTGCCGCCTGAACACTTGCGTAAATCACCGCAACCGTGGATTCACTATGCCCCAACACTGCCCGCATACCCAGACAGCCATGAAAAGTGGATGCATGAGCAGTTTCTTGCGGCGGGCGTAGCGGTTGCGGGGATCGACGCCGGCGAAGCTTATGGCAGCCCTGAAGGACAGCGGTTGATGACGGCTCTGCATACCGAATTGACCGTCAATCGCGATTATGCCGCGAAGCCATGTTTGCTCGGAAGAAGCCGTGGTGGGCTGTGGGCAAGCAGTTGGGCGATCGCGCATCCGGATAAGGTCGCTGGGATCGCAGGCATTTATCCCGTCTTTGATCTGCAGACCTATCCGGGACTGGATCGAGCGGCGCCGGCCTACGGTATGACGCCTGAACAATTGAAATCACAACTCTTGACGCTCAATCCGATTTCACGAATCGATGTCATTGCCAACGCCCGGGTCCCCGTTTTCATCATTCATGGCGATGACGATAAAGTCGTTCCGCTCAAAGAAAACTCTGCTACGCTTGCCGATCGTTACAACCAAGTGGGCGCGTCCGACAGCGTTGAATTGTTGGTGATCCAAGGCCAAGGACACAACTTTTGGGAAGGTTTCTTTCGATGCCAACCGCTGGTTGACTTCGCGATCGCTCGGGCGAAAGCCGGTGCCAGCCAACAAGCCGGTGCCAGCCAACCAACCGATGCAAACACCAGCGAAACTGCGACGCCACCACCAAGCTTTCCCGGCATGCCAACGAAATGGCATAACTACGATCGATACGACTTCAAGGTTGATGGTCATCCGGTCTTGGTCGTCGCCCCCCCCAAACCTGCACCGGGGCGCCCTTGGTTGTGGCACGGCGAGTTTTTTGGACATCGGCCAGAACCCGACTTAGCGCTTTTGGAAGCAGGTTTTCACATCGCTTATATGAGTGTCCCAAACCATCTCGGCTCACCCACAGCAGTGAAATACTGGAATCGGTTTTATGAGACTTTGACGAACGAGTATAAACTTTCCCCCAAACCAGCCTTGATCGGACTCAGCCGCGGAGGGCTGTATTGTTATAACTGGGCAGCCGCAAATCCTGATAAGGTTTCGTGCATTTATGGCGACGCACCGGTCTGCGATTTCAAAAGCTGGCCTGGGGGGCGTGGTATCGGCAAAGGGAGTCCGAAAGATTGGAGTCTGGTCATCGAGCGATATGGCTTTTCCAGTGAAGCCGAAGCGATTGCTTATGAAAAAAATCCTGTGGATAATCTGCAGCCACTCGCAAAGGCCGGAGTTCCGTTGTTGCATGTGTATGGCGATGCCGATGACGTGGTCCCTTGGCAGGAAAACACCGGCCTGATCGCCAATCGTTATCAACAACTCGGTGGCTCCATCACGCTGATCAATAAACCGGGTGTCGGCCACCATCCGCATGGACTGGACGACCCCCGACCGATCGTCGATTTCATCATCCGGCATGCGACAGGCCAGTAAGCTGGATTAATCCACCTAATCGATAAGACCCATTCGATTTTTCAATCGATCTGGCCTCTTTCGCTTCATCTCACCATCGCATGAACCGATTCAAAACCCGGTGGACGCGGTTTTTCTGGTTGCAGCGATTGCTAAAACTTTTCACGGCGATTTCCAAGTCACCATCGCCCACGCGGATAGCAAGCGTGGGCTAGACTTTCGCGGTTTCATATTCAGTGATCGGTTTTGCTGACGCATTTCCACTTGTCCGCATAGGGATTGAAGTGATGCTCCCCAGGTCAAGCAGCGTCGTCTTCGCCACCATGATCGCTGCGCTGCTGGGCGCCGGATGCGCCTCGGTTTCCGCACCATTTGGCCTGTCGCGGTCTGGCCACGCCTTGACCGAAGACTTCTCATCCGACGGCGGCACTCGGCTTTACCACGCGCAATCCGCACTCACACAAGCACATGCTGCAAAGATTTTGGGCCGTGAAGTTTGTGTCGATCTGTACCATCGTGCCGCATCGCTGGCATGGTATGCGGCGGCGGCTCAAAGCGTACACGCGATTGCGGAGTCGCCTCAGGCCAATGCGATCTATCGCGACGCGTTGCAGGGTCTGATCAACCAGGGCGAACGTTTTGGCCGCTGGACCGGTGGCCAAGGTTTGCGTGTTTGCACCGATGAAGGCGAAATCTTTCTGCCTCTTCAGTGCATCGGTCCGATTTGGCAATCGGACGAATTTGATCACGTGAAGGTCGTGGACAACAATCACGCCAAAGGACTCGACAACTATTATCGCTGTCCGGGTGTCGGGGTGACGACCGTCGGAATCCGTCACAGACGAAATGTACCTGATGACCAATTTTCACCAAGAAATCGTTATGCGTCAGCGACGATTTTGATGCGTCCAGCAAGCGATTCAGACTCGGCAATGGCTGGACCGATGGTGATTGAAGTTCATGATCCACTGCGTTCGAAAACGGTCGAGATCGGCGGCGATTTTTTTTCACTTGCGGCTGATTACTCGGCTCCCATCAAAACGGCGATGGGCTCTTATACAACAACGGATGTGTTTCAAGCCTTCTTGCAACCCGGACAAACACATCCCGACGAGTCAGGCCTGTTCACTCTTGAACGCTATCAACCTGGCAAGATCCCGGTGATTGTGGTCCATGGCCTACTGTCCGATCGTTTCACCTGGGCGAACTTTATCAATGAGGTTCGAGTGCAGTCCGATTTGTTGGACCGATTTCAATTCTGGAGTTATCAGTATCCCACTGGCGAACCGTTCTTGCAAAGTGCCGCACGACTGCGCAGAGACTTAGAAGAGTTGCGTGACTTACATGACCCGACTCGCTCCGACGCCGCACTCGACCAAACCATGATTGTCGGCCACAGCATGGGCGGGCTGATCGCGAAGTTACAAGTCATTTCGACCGGTGACGAACTTTGGCGTTCGATCGCCTCGCGACCATTGGACCAAATCGCAGCGGACAACCGGGCGCGTGCGACCCTGGCTGAACTTTTTTACTTCCAACCCTCGCCGATGGTTTCTCGCGTTGTCTTCATCGGCACGCCCCATCGTGGTTCGGCCTTTGCACAACGGGCCATCGGACGCCTGGGCGCGCTGCTGGTCCGTGAACCAGAAGAATTGAGGCAACGCCAAAGACGAGTCGTCGAAGCCAATCCGGGCGTCTTTTCGGACGAGTTTTCCAGACGTTTTCCTACCAGCATCGACCTGCTGAACCCGTCCAGCGAGCTGCTTCAAGCGATCGGACGCCTTGATTTCGATCCCGCAATCACGTCGCATTCGATCATCGGAAATTGGCGACCGATGATCGGCAACGGTCCATCCGACGGTATCGTTCCGATCGCGAGCGCCAGAATCGATCAAGTCGAAACCCAATTGGTGGTGCATCAAAAACATACCGGGCTGACCAACGATCCGGTGGTGATCGCCGAAGTGATGCGAATCATGCGCCAGCATGCGATGCAAGACCTTGCCATCCAATAAGTGTGCGCCTGACGCTCGCACGACCATGGGTGGCACCAAATTTGGTCCTTGCGAATCTGGTGGATTGATTACTGCGCATTGTTTAAGAAACCGATGAGCGGTAAAAAACATAGCCCCGTTTGAGCGAAAACGAGTCCCGCGAATTGAGTTTACGCGAAAGTGGGCCAGGAGCGACCGACTTTTCTGGCCGCTCGGCTACCAGTCGCAGAACGGCTTTCGAATAAAACAACCAGTGTCATTAAGCACTTAAAATGCGATGCCCCCAACAGTCCCGGTCTGAATCACTAGACACTTGAGTCTATTCGTAGCCGGTAACATCGATTAGAGTTGCGATGGGTTCTACCCAGCATTGCATCGCTACGCACCCGCGAGCCCACCATGCACAACAACCGCTCATTCGTTCGTGCTTTCGCCATCACACTCACTTTGCTGATATGCAAGTGGCTGCCTGCTGCAGACGACTTTACTCATTGGCAGCGACTTCCATTGAACTGGAAACCGGTCGCTGCCTCACCCGAAGCGACCACTTTGCACCACAGCACTTGGGCGTATCTTATCGCGCCCGACGCATCATCCCATGTCGATATTTCAGCGACAGTCACGATCGATAGCGAGGCGACGGAGTTCGGGTTCTTCGGCTCCTCTTGGTCGGCTTGGCCTGATCCAACTTTTGGTGACCGAGGTTTCGAAGCCGGGCTATTGCTAAGGTCCAATGAAGACGGCTCGCACGGCTATCGGGTCCAAATCTCACATAAGTACCAACAGGTCGCGTTGGTCCGATTCCCAGATGGTGGTTATCTGAGATCGGTACCGTGCGACGTAGGTATTCACAAACCGATCAAGTTACGCGCAAAGATCGCTGGAGGAATATTGCGGGTTAGTATCGACGACAAAGAGATCATCCATTACGTCGATCGCTTGGAACCAACGATCTCCAGCGGACGAATGGGGTTGGGTGTATCCAGTGGTGCGAAGGTGACATTCACAGATACAAAGATCGTTAGCATCCCAGAGGAACTGATTCCCCCGCCAAATCCTCATAAGATTCAGCTCAGCGCACGCCCTTGGCTTGGGGGACGAACCTGGGTCTTTGACGGCGATGAACCGATTCTTGAATTGCACTCACTGGATGACCCAAGCTGTTTCGCCAAGCTTAAACCTGGCTACAAACCACAACTGACGTTCGACTCGCATTGGGGCTTAGAGAACCAAGGAGCATTTCCCGAAGCCGCCAGTCGCTGGACCGCGCCAGTGGTAACCGGCGGTGGCGACTCGCTACAGGTGAACTGGTCGGCCCGCAATGTTAAAGATCGCTTCACAACCAACAGCATGATGACAATCGGCTTCGATCCACAACGAGGCACTTATATTTATGGAATTGAAAGCGAACTTGAAGTACTGCCTGGCGAACCCTTTCATTTTCGCTACGGTTTTGACTTCGAACACCATACTCCACTGGATCCTTTCAACTGGCAGTATCTGATCGCACGCAAACGCGGTGGTGAACTCTATCATCGCCCAGTCACACCAACGGACCCGGGACCGCAGTATGACCTTGAAATGTATTTTGGCCAACGAGTTTGGTATGGTCGGCACAACGGCGACTTCCAAGTGGCGCCAGCGGTAGAGTACGAGGTCGACCCTACCTGGAACCAGGTGACGCTGGATGATGGCACATCCATATCGCGGCAATGCAATACAGCGGTTTGTGCCGCGTTCTATGATACGGGTGTTGCTTTCGCCACCGAGACTGCGAAACCTGGCACCAAAGTCCGTGTGAAGTATCGCTACACCGGCTATCCAGCGAATGAAGCGGAATCGCTTTTCCAACTTTCAAAAACCTATGCCTCAGCGACACTCGATCCGAAGCACCATTATATTTTTGCTGACCAGTGGCCAAGGTTAACCTTCGACCAATTCGTTCCTCTAAGCCAAACGTGGCAGTATGGTCGTTCACCGTTCATGACTGGCCATAATCAACGCCCCACCTATGAGCTTGAGAAAAACTGTGGCGTGGGAAGCGGTTATGCGATGAAGTTGGGTCCAGCGTCATTCGGCAAAGCGACCTTATCCAAAGCTGGCACACTGGCTAGCGGTCGATATGTCGTTTCCGCATGGGTCAAATCGATCAACACATTTGGCCCAGGTGGTCGTATTGAACTAGAAGCGACCCAAGCGACAACCAACAAGGTGGTCGCGACTGCTAAGCATTTTGTTGGCAACGGGTCGTTTGAATGGCAAAAACAAGGCTTCGTGTTTGAACTGCCCGAGAACGCCGAAGCGTTGTCTATTGCCTTTGGCAATTCCGGGACTGGCGAAATGCTGATTACTGATGTTGAGTTCCGGCTGCTCGGCGCTGACGAAGCCAGCCCGCCAGGAATCGCCGCCAAGCCTCATGACTCGGCTCCAATCTTGTCCGACTCGCCCGCAGGGGCGATTGCCGACTTCCGCATGCTCGAAGGCAGAGGACACCATGTCCTCAATCATGCCGGTGGCGAACACCTGAACCTGGCTAACCTTGACTGGGTGGTTGATGAAGGTCACACGGCACTCCGCTTTGCCGACAATCAGTCCGGCCGAGCCGACTATCACCCGTCAAGCTATGTCGGCATGCACATTTTTGGTCATGCGCAGGATTTCAATTACTTAAACAGTTACCGTGCTTACGAAGGTCGACAAAGCGTGCCATTCGCCATGGCGGGCGGTGGCAACATTATCCTCGGTTGTGAACGCTATTACCTACACGGCGCGTACTACCGCGGATTGATCGGCCGCACCTTGATTTTTCAGCGCACTCTCTCTGCCGAAGAAATCGCATTGCTGGCTCGCGATCAACCGTTACCTGCGATCAATTTATCCGCCGATCCAAAAGGCATGTCGTTCGCCGTTTGGATTAAGCCTTCAGTTGCATTTGGCAGCAACAACATGCACCCCGGTGGAGGTGACATCATCGGCTACGGCAATCGTCGCTACATTCTCAAGTTATTGGGAACCGGGCAACGAGGTGAAAACGCTCCGTATCGCCTTGCCGCACGCCTGAACGTTAACGATGAACTCGCGACAGAACCGATCGTGCAAGCCGATCAATGGCATCACGTCGTTCTGACCACCAGCCCGGAAGATAACCAACGACGCATGCGCCTATTTATCAATGGACAGCAAGTGGCTGAAGATATCACCCGGAAATGGTCAGAATGACAGCCGATTCATAAAAGACAACAACCCTTTGGAAGCGACGACGCATTGCGTGGGTTGAGCGCAACCCAGGGTTTACGTTGCTGGAATCGCGATTGTTTCGGCCTATCGACTGGGATGTTTCTCTTATGCCATGATCTCCTTGATCGGCTGGATCGGTTCGACGCCGACTAGTTTTTGATCCAGACCGTTGTAGAAGTACGACAAATGATTGGGGTCTAAGCCCATCAGGTGCAGGATGGTGGCGTGGAGGTTTTTGACGTGCAGCGGGTTTTCAACCGCTGCGGCACCGAGTTCATCGGTGGTTCCATAACTTGTGCCGCCTTTGATGCCTCCACCAGCCATCCACATGGTGAAGCCGTAAGCGTTGTGATCGCGGCCGCTGCCGGTCGCGTATTCGGCCGTCGGTTGACGTCCGAACTCGCCGCCCCAAACCACTAAGGTTTCGTCCAGCAATCCGGTTCTCTTCAAATCGGCCAGCAGTGCGGCGATCGGTTGGTCGGTGTTGCCGGCGTGGTGGTTGTGGTTCTTTTCTAAGTCGCCGTGTGCGTCCCAGTTGTCGTCGTTATGGGCGCCACCGCTGTAGAGCTGGACAAATCGAACGCCACGTTGCACTAAACGACGTGCGAGTAAACATCGTTTGCCAAAGTCGCGAGTCCGGTCTTGGTTGATGCCATACATTTCAAGCGTCGCTGCATCTTCGCCCGCCAAATCAACCGCCTCCGGCGCACTGGTCTGCATCTTATAAGCGAGCTCGTAACTAGCGATTCGCGACATCAAGTCGTCGTTTCCGATACGACTGGCCAAGTGTTCTTGATTGGCACGCTGGATTGAATCGATCAATCGTCGCTGGACTGCGGCGGGCATTTCCGATGGCGGGGCGAGGTCTAAGATCGGTGCCCCTTCGCTGCGGAAGACGGTGCCTTGATAGGTCGCCGGCATGTATCCGCTGCTCCAGTTTTTCGCTCCGCTGATCGGGCCACCGGTCGGGTCGAGCATGACGACAAAGCCGGGCAAGTTTTCATTCGTCGTCCCCAAACCGTAATTCAACCACGACCCGATCGCGGGGCTGCCCGAAAGGATCTTGCCGCTGTTCATCATCAACATCGCCGACCCGTGAATCGGCGAATCGGCCGTCAGCGAATGAATGAATGCAATATCGTCGACATGCTTGGCGACGTTGGGAAACAAGGTGCTGACCCACTTGCCCGATTCACCGTGTTGATGAAACTTCCAACGCGGTTCGACAATCCTGCCGCCGGTACGGTGCCCACCGCGGCCGAACGTTTTGACGTCGACGGTTTTGCCGTCCATGCCGACCATATCGGGCTTGTAGTCAAACGTATCGATATGACTCGGCCCGCCATACATAAACAGAAAAATCACCGATTTGGCTTTGGGAGCGAAATGCGGTGGCTTGGCCGCCAAGGGGCTTCGCAGCGACAGATCTGCTGCGGTTGCCGATTGATTAAAGAACCCGTCGGTTGCCAACATCGACGATAACGCTGCGGCACCAAACCCAGCACCCGATTGCCACAAAAACTCGCGGCGCGTACGACGGCAAAATGCCGCGCGATGATTGGATGGTTGGTTCATGATCAAGCCTCGGTTTTGGGAAGGTGTTCTTTAGGATGCGTGGTGTTTGTTTAGTCAAGAAACGCGAACTCGTTCCAGTTCAGGACGGTCAAACAAAACAGATCGATCGAATTGCGTCGCGACAACTTATGTAGTTCTCGCAATTCAGACATCAGTTCGACCGCTTCGGCGATTTCCGAAGCGGTCGCTTCACGAGCCAGTACGGTGCGGATTGCTCTGCGAACGATTTCCCCATCGTCTTGGATCGTATCAGCCTCAATCGCCGCAGCCAATCGACTCGCTTGCTGGTGAATGAAGTCACCGTTGAGCAGCGCAAGAGCTTGGCCGGGTTGCAGCGTCGTGAATCGTGCTTCGCAACTGCGATCGGGTTCGGGCAAATCAAAAGCTGACAATAAGGGTGTCAATAGAGATCGCTTAACATGAATATAAACGCTGCGACGGTTTTCGTCTTCTTCGCTCGACCTGCCCCAACCGCTGCCCGGTTG
>DNWZ01000333.1 GCA_003506095.1 Planctomycetaceae bacterium
CACGTCCGCGAAGCACTTCGTCTTCTTGGTCGCTTTGGACCACTGGCAACGTTCGCAGCCGCGATCGCAACTGCTCGGCCAGCGTCAATTTCTGGTTCATTCGCCCGATCGACTGCTTTAAATCAACCACCAGGTCGTTTCGCTCGTCTTCCAGTCGCCGCCGAGTCGCTTCGCGCAAATGACGGGTCTGGGCATGAGCCGACGCGGGCTGGTTCAGCACACCATCGCCAATCGTCCAAGTCAATTCGGCATCGCCACGAACATCACCCGCCGATCGCAGGTTGCCCGCACCCGTCGCGGAATATCCGAGGTTCAAACCCAGCGAGTCGAGCATCGGGATTTCTGGCGCAGACGCATCGTGACGCAGCGAATGATCAGCCCAAGCGGCCGCATCGGTCGACGTTTCACAATCGCTCAGCCAGTTCAATTCTTGTGCAGCATCTTGAGCGGTGGCGTTAGAGACGCGTCGAACGAGCGCTCCGCGGTGATTGACCAATCGCACCAAAGTCGCCACCAACTCCCGCTCGCAACGGCGAACCGCGTCAGCCTGCTCGATGATCGGCAGCGCCATTCCGCTGCGTTGCGACTCGGTTGCTGATAACCAAGCGTCGTTGGTCCAGTGACCGGTCACGTTCAGTTTTACTCCCCGCAGCCGACGCGAAATCGAATGCAGCGCGGTGCCGATGCCATGCATCGTTGCCAAGATCGCATCCTCGGTTCCGTCACCGCTCGATTCGCTGTCCGCCAAATCGTCCAACCGACGCCGACGCTCGGCGCGGTGCAACGAATCGATGCGCTGGCGACGCACCGAATCTTCGACCCAGCCGCTGTCGCGACGTGTCGCTTGGCGGTCCGATGACCCGCTGGCGATATCGTCGACGAACTCTTGAGCCCCGTTTTCGAAGTGCGCTTCGCCACGACGACGCGAACGGCGAATCGCCTGTTCGGATTCCGTCATCGCATCGCCAAACATCTCCTCAGCCGTTTGATCAGCCGCCAGCCAATGCTGCTGTTCCGCTTCCAGACGTCCGACCAAACGATCGACACAGCGGCAAACGCCATCCAAACGGGCTTCGACCTCCGCCGCAACGCCCTGCGAAGCGATCGCGTCCTGGGCCTCAGCGACCGCGCCCACCACATCGCCATCGGCGAACCCGCCATCGATCCGGCGACCGGCCAACCAACCGCGGTCGGCAATCGCCAATTCTTCTCGTGTCAGCGGCGTCTGCATCCCGCCGGTCGCCTCGCCACGCCCGGCTTGAGCCGCTGCCAACATTTCGTTGCTGATCGAATCAGCCCGATTTCGCCAATGATTTCCCGGCAAACTGCGACCGCTGAACCACAAATCGCCAAGGCTTCTGACATCCGCCAAAACGCGGCGCAGGGCGTCGACATGCTGGTCGATCCAGTTGACGCGTTTGCGAGCGATTTGAGCGATCGCGGCCAAGTTGTCTTCGCGTCGTGATTGAGCCTCTAGACGAGCGAGCGTCGTTTCCAGGCTCGCAATTCGCTTACGCAGATCGGTTTCATGGCGTCGCAGCCGATCGACTTCGCCGACCGCATGAGTCATCGCGTCGCGGTCACGACGACGCTGCTGCATCGCGGCATCGGTTTGGCGAGCGAACTCGCGGCGCGAATCGATCGCACCAAGCTCCAACGTTAACGCTGACAAACGATCGCGGATTTGTGCCTCGTTGACCGATCCGCCATCGAGATGCCCTTCGCGACGCAGTTGGTCACGCAATTGGCTGATTTCGTTGCGAAGAGCCGCAATTTCGTTCACACGAGCTTGATGCCGAGCCGCTTCGCCTGACTCACCACGTGTGCTGTTGCGGTCCAGCCCCGATTCCACAACCGACTGAATCACACGGCGAACCGATGTCATCACCGTATCGGTCACGATGCCATCAACGATCGCTGGCGGCAAGTCGATCACCACCGAAGGACGATTGAAACGGTCGGCGTTGTAGCCACCGAGTCGACCTTCGAACTCGACAAATCGTCGCCCCTGGGTCGTACCGTCTGGTTCGCGTCGGCAATGATAAAGCCCGTCAGCGGCGGCCCACACAACACGCCCACTCGACTTCGCCATTCCGCCGTACGCGGGCGTGGTGCCGGTCAGCGAATCACGCAAGAACCGCACCAGGGCCGTTTTGCCCGATCCGGCCGCCGTGTGAACGACGTTGAGTTGTTGTGAAAACGGGCCCACGCCAATCCGTGCGAGCGGTCCGTGAGAATCGATATCGATACGATCGAGCAACATGGTTTGGCTCCTCCCTGGCCATAACAATCGGATACCCCGCTGGGTCGCGAGGCGTCTGGGTCGCGTCGGACTTTAATCGAAATCGTAAAATCGTGAAAAGAGCAAAAATTTCTGACCCCATACCCACCCTCCGTCACGGGTGAGAAACAAGTTCGCCGACGGAGGTTCGGGATTCGCACTTTGAGCGTGAATCGCTTACAATACCGCAATGGAAACCGTTTATTTGGAAACAACCGTTGTCGGCACGATCGCATCGCGAGACCACCCAGACCCGATCATGTTGGCTCGCCAGCTGTCCACTCGCAAATGGTGGGCTGACGCTCCAGCCAGATTTGATCTAAAGATCTCCGATCTCGTAATCGCTGAATGCAGTGCAGGCGATCCGATTGCCGCTGCCGAACGTTTGGCGATTGTTGCCGGGATTGATCTCGTCACACCCCGAGAAGACGCTGAATCACTCGCGGAGGCTCTCATGCTCGGCAAAGCCGTTCCCGAGTCGGAACCACGTGACGCCGCACACATCGCATTAGCTGCCGTGCATGGATTGACCTATTTGGTGACGTGGAACTTCAAGCATATACTTAATCCACACCTTCAACGGCGGATCGGTGACATCTGCCGCGATTCCGGATTTACTCCTGCGACCATCTGCACACCCGAACAAATGCTGGAATCCTATGACGACACCTAACCCAATTGAAGAAATCAAGGCGATTCGTCACCGACTCGGAGCTGATTCCGGGTACGACATTCACCGTGTCTTTGCTGAATTGCGTGATGCACGCGCTTCTTCGGGGCGTTCGTATGTCGATCTCCCACCTCGACGAATTGCGGCGAACCAAGCGATGCAACGGAGCGGCGGTGGTGACGTTCCTCATGATGGTGAGTCAACTTCCGCCGCCCGCTGATCGCCGTCGTTCGCCGACTGAATCTTTTCTTGCACATTAGGCAAATGCGATGATGACCGATTACAAAAACGCCACTCCTCGACGCGGAAGCTGGGGCGGAATCGTTTCGCTGGTGACCGTTCATTTACTTGCGCTCGCCATGCTGTACCTTGTTGTGGAGCAGATTGCTTACGCGTTTGACGACCACTACAAGCTCGTAGGCTTTGCTGCAACGGAACGATTTTCTTCTGTACTGCAAGTCTCACACTACGTCGCCGGATATACATGGCTGGTGCTTTGCATTGTTGCTGCTGACGTGTACGTCGTCTATCGACTTGCTCGAAGCGGTAGCCGTTGGACTTCCGCTTACTCGCACACTGCACTTCTAAGTATCGGGTTCCTTGCATTCCTCTCAATCGCGTGGATGATTCATCCGATGGCGTGGAGCCGTCCCGGTGCCGCAAACGCGCCCGTCGCTGATGCGGAACTTATGGACGTCAACTCGACCGTCGCACTCGCGGCACCTGGTGGCAAGTGAAAACACGGCGAACCAGCGAATGCACGCGAGCGACGGAGTTGAGATTTGTCCTGTGTTCGCGTCTTTCGTCGTCGCCCTCGTTGTTACACACAAGTTTTGGTAGCTCCGGGACCAAAGGTGAGCCAGCAGGTAGCGATTAGATGCATTGCTTGAAGACCAAGCCAGACCGTTTGTGGACCTGGGGGACCCGCGTTCTTGCGATTCACATAACCGCCTAATTGTGCGATCAGTTTCGTCATCTCCAATAAAGTTGGCGGCTTCTTTGGTGGCGATGTCCGATTGATCACTTGCCACACACTTTGCCATTCCGCATCCGTATAAAGATGCTTGCATGACTTCTCAGAGTGAGCACGGCTCATGCGACACACGTAAAGACTGCGCCACGCTACGATCAAGTACAATGCCAACGCTGGCAAGAATCGGTCTATATGTTCAAAGCGACGTGATTCGATCTTGCAGCCACTCTTGAGGACCTTGAAAAATAGTTCGATCATCCAACGCAACAAGTAGTACTCGATCACCAGTTCGACTTGGTCCTGTGATCCAATCGGTAGGCTGGTCAGCAATAGCCATTCGATCGGTTCATCTTGGTTTGTTGGCTTTGTTTCGCGAACCAACACAGCATTTAATGTAACACCCTCACGTTTTCCAACTCGCGGATCATTGAGCGTGACTGTATCAAAGTGAACACTCACCGATACCGCTCGATCGCGACGATCCGCTTTTCCTGGACGATGCTTGACCGTCGCGCTGCCCCATGCATGACGTTCACGTATTTCTAATTCACGAGTAAACAAGGTAGCAGTATTGCGAAGCGACTCACGCACTGCGATCGACGGATCAGTCTTGTCATCTTTATTGACAATACGCCCGCCATCGCTACGAATGATCCAGTCGAAATCCGCTTGAGAGCGACAAAAGTCGATCACTTCGGTGATGTCCGATTCACGATCAGCAAGCATCACAAGTTGCGTCTTGGGGACATGAGATTTAACATCCGCACAATGCTGAGCCGTCGTTAACCAGCGAAAAGTCTCCTTATCATGGAAAGGTCTGTTTTTGATTTGAACCCGCTTTTCACTCGATCCTCGCTTTAGAGCGGGTTGGTCGGACCTAGATTCACGCGTCCAAGCTTCGGCCGACACGGTGCCCAGTGGAGTGCCATCGGTAGTAAAGGCATGAAGTAGATGCAGTAGAGCGCCGCAGCGGTTTCCGTTATGCAGCGACCCAGCCCCTTCGACTTCCGAATGTGGCCTCGTGAGATCCAGTTCGGTGGTGTCTTGAACTAGCAGAACGGTCTTGTGAGCTTTAATTCTGCGATAGGTGCTTTCGATATGTGGCTCAAGGACGTTTTCGAACCGAACCTTCTCGTTGTCAAAAAAGCGATACGCGGCCACCATTTCAGCACGGTCATTGCAAGCTGCCGGAATGCTGGCGGTAGAAGCCTGGGAAAGACTATCGAGCAAGGTGCGGAAGCGTTGCTCAAGTCTTTTATCGAGCAGATTGATATCCTGCGTCTCATCCATGACCCATCGACTCAACATAATGTCCAGACCTCCAAGTCCAAAACTCCCAGCCATCCGTGCGGAGCCAAATTTTGCGATTCAACTTGACTCCATTAACCTGCTCCGACAACATTGTACAGCAACAAAGATGTGTGTAACAACAAGGTCCTCGCCCGATAGTGATACAGGCTCAAGCCTTCGTCCCACTCTCGTCCGGTATACGTGTATCGATTTGCAATCGCCGAACTTGAAATCACAGAACCCGTCGCATCGGCGATTGTCACTTGCCCATAGGCGCTATACGCATAGCGTTCTACGACCGATCCTCCTCCATCAGTTACGGCTGTGATGCCGTATTGTTGGTTGCTGTCGTAATGTCGGTTGAGGTTTTGGAGCTCGATTTGTATTTGATGCTGGCGTTTGCTGCAGTTGCGACGTGACGAAACGACGCAAGACGCCTGCGACACTGGATTGAGACGCCTGGCGTGGTTTTTGCTTCCCGCGCGAGGGCGGGCGCGATGGGGTGATTGATGCTTAAGCGACGGCATGATCGTGTCAGTTTAACCGATCCGCCGGTCGAATGTCTCTACGATTTTTCAGGATGATCGGCGTCGGGATCCACTTGCCCGGCGTCGCTCTTGGGTTGGTCGGGCTTGGCAGGATGCGTCTTGTCACGCACTTCACGCAACCGCTGGATCGTGACGTGAGTGTAACGGTAAACAGGCCGGAGGCCGACAGATAACCTGCCGGTGGCGTAAGCCACCGGATTCTGTATCTCTTAGGTCCCCAAGGCCGGAGGCCGACACATTATCGGTTATGTGTCGCCCTTCGGGCTTGTGTGGAGCGGGCACAGGAATCCGGCGCCTTACGCCACCGGCAGATTGTGTTTCGCCCTCCGGGCTACGGCGATCGCGCGATCCGGCCCCCTCCCTCGAAAACTGGCGAGCCTTAGTCATTCAGTTTTCGAGAGAAAGGCGCTGAAAAGTATTGGTTATCGATCTTCGAATAATAAGATGGCGAAATACGCCACTTTCTGACGCTCTATGTAAGATATTCTCAATATGAAAACATGACCCGTCATCTCCAGACATCGTTACCAATATAGATTAATCAATAGTAGCATTAAAACCCACCCTGCCAATGACGTAGGCTCGAAGCCGCGAAGCGGCGAAAGGCTGTAGCCTGGGACGCAAGTCCCAGGATTGCAGAGCAATGGGCATGGAAGTCGCAACGCGACGATAGGAATCGCGAAACGGCGGTCGACGGCAACAATCGCTCGCGACTCGGAAATTTCTCAAGAGTCCGCCAGTCCTGCGCGAACGCAATCGTAACGAGCGTGTTGTACGCCTGAAACGTGCTCAGTCACGCTATAGTCTCCAAAGAATCTTGGAAAAAGCTAAACCTTGCGATCGCGAATCCTTTGTTGCAAAACGGTCAACTGCTCCGCGAGCGTTTCGGTGGCTAATTCCTGCAATTCAGTGTCGCTGCTGGGCGTGTCCCCGAGCAATTCTTGCAGCAATTGGACCTTACCCGCCAACTTGCCTTTTTCCACTC
>DNWZ01000265.1 GCA_003506095.1 Planctomycetaceae bacterium
CCGTCCATCTCGTCGGTAAACTTCTTCGCAACGAACGGTTTCTGGACCGCGATAATCTGAGTCAACACGTCACGCGGCTTGAGTTTAAATCCGGCCACTTCGACCAAGGTCTGGTCACCTTTGACCCTCAACAGTGTATCGAGGTTCTTCCGGACGCTGTCCTTCAACAACACACCATGCTGGTACCCCATTTCGTAGGGCGTACCTTTCAAATGCAGAACGTGGTAACCGTTGATGCGTTCAAGCCAACCTTTGCCGCACGTTGCGATCGTTTCCGCGTCTTTTGAATCGACACAGTCAACCATTGTGCGACCGGCTTGGGCTACGGTTTCCGCCGCCGGTGCTTCGCCCAAGCAGGTCGAAACTTGCAATCCCAGCGGAACAATCGTTGCGGCGGCCAGCAAGCCGGCCGATGCAATCGCTGCGAAACGCCGGCGCAGGTTGCTCAACCGCTGGGCAAGATAAGGAACGTTCTCGCAAGCGGTCAAACACTCGCGGCCAGAAAACCTTTGAATCACCGACATGACAAGCTCCACGATTGACAAGCATTAGAACAGCAACGCAACCACGCCGATGGATTGAACTTTAGCCTTGCAAGTCCGACCCGGTCGCCTGCTCGCGAGCCGCCAGTTTAACATCTTCCACCGACGCGTAGGTATTCCATCCGTATCGGCCGTCGGGTTTTGGCAATTTTTCCGGCTTCAGCTCGGCATGCATGTAAGCCTTGGCGATAAAGTGTGCAGTGACCGGCGCGGTGATGAACAGAAAAAATGTGATCAGGATTTCTTGAATCGATATTCGTCCCTCGGTCGCACCGAAATGGATCATCGAACCGACCAGGAATCCACCGACGCCCAGCGTAGTTGCCTTCGATGGCCCGTGCAAACGCGACATCAATTCAGGCAACTTGATCATGCCGAAGGAGCCGACAAAGATAAAGAACGCGCCCAGGATGATGTGGAAAGCGATCAGGGCTTCAATGTAAATGTTCATGCAAAATCGCCGAAATCAAAACCTTAGCAATCCGTGTCACTCGATCACGTCGCCGCGCAGGACAAACCGACAATAGGCGACTGTCGAAATAAAACCGAACATCGCCATTAAAAGCGCTGACTCAAAGTAAACCGCTGTGCTCTCGCGAATCCCATACAGAATGATCAGCGCGATCGTATTGATGACCATCGTGTCGACGGCCAACACGCGGTCCATGACGGTCGGCCCCGTCGCTAAACGCCACAGGTTCATCAGCAATGCGAGCGAGACGGCGATGAAGCCGAGCGCAAGGGCGTAATTGATCATGGGAAAATTGCCTTAATTCGGCTTTCGTAGCGGTCCTTAATCGTGCGGACCATTTCCTTCTCGCTGCCCACATCCAAACAATGCACCAGCAAGCTGCGCCCGTCGGCAGACAGATCACTGGCCACCGTCCCCGGCGTCAATGTGATCGTGGCTGTTAATGCCGTTATCGCTTCGGGGCTGGTCAAATCAAGCGGAACGGTGATCCACTTGGTATTCAATTGCTCGGGCCTTCGAAAGACGATCCGATAGGCGACTTGAATGTTGGCAACCACAACATCAAACATCAAAATGCAAATGAACGAAATTACTTGTGTGGGTCGGCGAATCACAGGCCGCTCGGGCCAAAAGTTTGCCGTATAAATCGGGATCGTCATCCCCAGTGCCAGACCGACTACCAATCCGCCGATCGTAAAACTGTTCAGCAAAGCCATCCACAGCAATACCAATACGAAAGTCAACAGCGGGTGCGGTAACCACCGCTGCATATAGGTTCGATTGTCCTCATAGCGTCTTCCCGGATGGTGGTCGGCACTATGATTTTCCTTACCATGACCATGCGAATTGTGCGAATCCTGCGCTGCGGCCTGCGGTTCACCCTGGGAATGATCATGCGAATGTTTTGGGACGCTCATTTCGTCACAGCTCCAACGGGACGCAAGACGGCTTCGATATATTGATGAGGTTCAAACAATTGAGCCGCAGTAGCGTCGAGGTATGCGGTCACGGGACCGGCGGCTCCGGTCAAGAAGATCAATAGCACCAGCAACGACCCGATGGCCACCATCGGTAACGCGATCGGCGTCGGTCCGGTCGGCGTCAGTTCGCCATCGCACTCGCCACTTTTCCAAAACAAAATACTGCCGCTGCTGGCGAACCCGATCAACCCCAGCAGCGACGTCGATAGAATCAACGCCCAGATCACGCCCCAACCATACAACGGTTTTACGGCATCCAGGATTAACAACTTGCCAACAAATCCCGACAGTGGCGGCATCCCGATGACGGCGATGACCGCCAAGAAAAACATCGACCCGATTAAACCGACATGCTTGATCTTTGGGGCGGCGGACAATTCATCACCAAACCCAGGGCGTCGTATCACAACCGCATCGATCAGCAAAAACATGGCTGCGATACCGAGTGTCGAATGGATCAAGTAATACAGCGCCGCCGATTCGGTCGCCGCCGTAAAGCCGGCGATGGCGATCAACAAAGTGCCCATCGACCCTAACGCCGCAAAGCTGGCTTGCTGCCCCAGGCTGCGCGCTGCCACAACACCGATCATTCCTAGCACCATCGTAATCGCTGCCGCGGGCATCAACCAAGACGTCGCAAACCACGCACCCGTGCCAGCCGATTCGCCAAACATCAAAGTGAAAACTCGAATGATCGAATACGCCCCCACTTTGGTCATGATCGAAAACAGTGCCGCCACCGGCCCTGCTGCGTTCGCATAGGTTCCTGGTAACCAAAACTGAAACGGCACGATCGCGGATTTAAGTCCAAATACGACCAATAACATGACAGCGCCGGTGTACAACAACGCCTCATCGCCTTTAGGGATCTGCGGAACCTTCTCCGCTAAATCCGCCATATTCAAAGTTCCCGTAACGCCATAGATCAGCCCCAGCGCAAGCAAAAAGATACTCGAGCCGACCAAGTTGATGACAACGTATTGAATACCAGCCCGCATTCTCGCTGGTCCACCACCATGGACCATCAATCCATACGATGCGATCAATAAGATTTCAAAAAAGACGAACAAGTTAAACAAGTCACCAGTTAGAAAGGCGCCATTAAGCCCCATCAACTGGAATTGAAACAACGGATGAAAGTGTTCACCGCGACGGTCGCAGCCGTTGATCGAATAAAGCAATACACAAAGCCCCAGCACCGCGGTCAAAACCAGCATGATTGCCGTTAATCGATCGAGCACCAATACGATTCCGTACGGTGAAGGCCAATTGCCCAATGAGTACGTGCGAGTTGTGCCGTCGGACGCCATCCCCATCAGCAACAATCCCAGCAGCAACAAGCAGACGGTCGAGCCGACCGAAAAAACTCGCGCCAACAATATATCTTTCCTGACAGCCAGCGCCAGCAACGGCGCAACGACTGCGGGAAACAGGATCGGCATGATCAACCAATGATTCATTGACGTTCCCTCGCCACAACTTCTTCGGGGCCCAACAGGTCGACGTGGTCGCCGCCGCTTTCAAAGTATCCGCGAACCGCCATCACCAGGATGATCGCTGTCATTGCGAATGATATGACGATGGCCGTCAACACCAGTGCCTGTGGTATCGGGTCGCTGTGCGGTGCATCCAAACTCGTAATGATGTCCGGTTTGTTGACCGCCAATCGGCCCGTTGTAAACAAAAACAGGTTGGTCGCATATGTCAACAACGTCAGACCGATCACCACCGTAAACGTCCGCAGACTCAGCACCAGGTAAATCCCTGCCGCAGTCATCGCAGCCACAGAGCTTGCTACGATCCATTCCATGTTAATGCCCTTTCGCGCGTCGAGAATTGGCACGACGTTCATGCGGAACCGCTGGGTTGTAGTCCATCGGTTCGTCGTTGGTCGCTTCGCGATTAGTCGATTCGCCTAGTTGTGACAGTTGAGCCAGTGCAAGCATCACGGCGCCGACGACCGTCAGAAAGACCCCAAGGTCGAATGCCATCGCACTGGATAATTCGAAATCGCCGACGATGGGCCAGTGAAAGTGTTCGTAACCGCTGGTCAAGAACGGCAAGTCAAACACCATCGCAGAGATACCGGTTGCCGCAGCAATCAATCCGCCAGCGCCAATGAGCGCGTGATAGTCGAATCGTACTTGCTTGGCAGCCCACCCGAAACCGCTGGCCATGTATTGCATTACTAGCGCGATCGAAACAACCAAAGCGGCAATAAAACCGCCGCCGGGCGAATTATGGCCTCGCAGGAAAATGAACGCGGCAACCATTAACGAAAGCGGCAGCATCACTCGCGTGACAACGACCATGACGATCGGATGGCGGTTGGGCGAATAGACTTCGCCCGAACTCCATATTTTTAATTTCGCAAGCATCGGACCGCGCAACATACCATCCAGGATCGCATAAATGATCAATGCCGCGATCCCCAACACCATGATTTCGCCAAACGTATCGAACCCACGAAAGTCAACCAGAATGACGTTCACGACGTTCTTACCGCCCGAACCCGGGATCGAGTTTTCCCAGTAATATTCAGAGATCGTCGTGAAATCGCGGGTCATCGTCGCCCACGTTAAACCACCCGCACACACGCCAACGGCGCAGGCCAACAGGCCATTGCGGATTTGCGTGAATTGCGTGATTTCGATAACCGATTTCTTGGGCAAGAAGTAGAGCGCCAACAGCATCAGTATCAATGTGACCACTTCCACAGAGATCTGTGTTAATGCCAAATCGGGGGCTGAAAAATAGATAAAAACAAGCGACGCAATTAGCCCGATCACATTGACCACAATCAACGCGAACAAGCGATTGTTGTGTTTGGCGACCACCAATCCGCACGCACCCAACAACAGCAACCATCCGACAAAAACGGCCGGCGATATCCGCAGGATTGAACGTGTCCCGTGTTCAAAGTTGTGGCTCGCAAAGGCCACAATTCCCACCAACAACGATGTGGCGATCGTCGCGAACAGGTATCGTTGCAAAGATCCGTTGTGCAGCCCGCCGGTCACCTGCCGCGACACACTTGCTAGCACATCGATTGCCGAATCAAAAACCGCTTTCGCTTCGGGGATTGCCAGGCGATCCCACTGCGTGCGGACGGCAAACAGTTTTACAAGCATCAGCGATCCGCCCAAAATCGCGACGATCGACATGACGACCGCAGGCGTCATCCCGTGCCAAAGCGCCAAATGAAACTCCGGTGGCGATGATCGCAACACCGCGAACGACGCAGTTCGGACGATCGTTCCGACAAATGTCTCGGGAAATAGGCCAATCGTGATCACCAACGCAACTAATAGAGTCGGCGCCAACCACAGCCCAATGCCAGGATCATGCGGATGGCGTGGATAGTCGTCGCGCGGTTTGCCTAAATAAACTTGAACGATGTATCGCAACGAATACCCGAACGAAAAGACGGAACCCAATGTCACCGCCACAGCAAGTGTCCACGTGGTGCCCCCCCATGCCGTATGCGCCGCTTGCTCCAACATCATTTCTTTCGACAGAAAACCGTTCAGCGGCGGTAATCCACCCATCGATGCTGCGGCGATCATTCCCATAATCGCCGTTGCGGGCATCAATTGAAACAAACCACCCAGTCGTTTGATGTCGCGAGTGCCCGTTTCATGGTCGACGATGCCAGCGTTCATAAACAACGCCGCTTTAAACGTTGCGTGATTGATGATGTGCAACACGCAAGCGACAACAGCCAGCGGAGATGAAAAACCTAACAACATCGTCATCAAGCCAAGATGGCTGACGGTCGAATATGCCAACAAACCTTTCAAATCGTCCTTGAACAACGCGATCACAGCACCGATCACCATGGTGATCAGACCGGTGGTTGCGACGACGTAAAACCATTCCGGTGTGCCTGACAAAACGGGCCACATGCGAGCCATCAAAAAGACGCCCGCTTTGACCATCGTGGCTGAGTGCAAGTAGGCCGATACCGGGGTGGGAGCCGCCATCGCGTGCGGCAGCCAAAAGTGAAACGGAAATTGCGCGCTTTTGGTAAAGCAACCGATTAAGACAAGCGTGAGCACCCAGTGGTAATACTGCGATTGCCGGATCGCATCGCCGCTGGCCAACACATCGGTCAGCTCATACGAACCGACAATATGGCCGACCAGCATCATGCCGCCGATCAGCGCCAAGCCGCCGCAACCGGTCACCGTTAGCGCCATCCGCGCGCCCTGGCGTCCCGCCGGTGTATGTCCCCAAAAGCCGATCAGCAAGAATGACGAAAGGCTGGTCAGTTCCCAAAAAATCAGCATCAACAAGATGTTGTTGGAAAGCACGATGCCGACCATCGCACCTTGAAACAGCAATAGGTAGGTATAGAAGTTACCCATCGCGTCGTTTTCGGACAGGTAAAATCTTGCGTAGATAATGACCAGCAATCCGATACCCAAGATCATCGTGGCGAACAGCAACCCGAGGCCGTCGACAAAGAATTGAATATCCAGCCCCAGACGTGACATCCAGGTCCAGTCGTTGCGTATCGTTTCACCACGAAAGACGGCAGGAACATTCGTTAACAAAAGTGCTAACGACAACGTTGTGACCGATCCGGTCGCAATCGCGCACGCATCACGCCCCGACCGGATCATTAATGCCGGCAGTATGGCCCCCAAAAAGGGCAGTAGTACGATCAGAATCAGACTCATCAGCGATCCATCGTTGACAGCGTCACACAAACTGGTGGTGGGAAGGTGGTTACACACCGCTGCGGGAGTGTAACTTGTTTTGCTGTCGCGCCCCATAGCATTCTGGAGCTCCAGGCGAAGATTCTTTGACCAGGCAGGGCGAATTTTCCCAATCGGAATTTTCTGGGAGGGGTGCGGTCTGGGAGGGCGTGGTCTGGGAGGGCGCATCTCCGGCTGAGCCCAAAAATAACATCCCTTCACTCGTTTTGGTCGCGATTGATCGTCCGCCGCTTCCATCTCTGCTAAACTGTTGGCATCACAGAACTGCCCACTCGCTTCATTTTGCTCTGGATTTACCCCATGTATCTCCGCATGGCCCGTCGCCTGCTGACCGAAACGGATAAACGACTGCTCTGGAAAGCGGCCTGGACACTCGGGCTGGGCGGACTGACAAGCGTTTACAAACACAAGCGACGATTGGCACGCGGTAAGTTCTTTCCGCCGTTTCTTTATCTTTCCGTTATCAACAGTTGCAACCTCCGTTGCCAAGGCTGCTGGGTCGACGTCGCGGCGAAACAGCACAAGATCGAACTCGATGCGGCTAATCGGACGATCGAGCAGGCCAAGGCGATGGGCAATCGCTTTTTCGGCATCTTGGGCGGCGAGCCGTTCATGCACANNAAGACTTGCTGCAGATCTTTGCCGCTCACCCCGACGTCTACTTCCAAGTCTTCACCAACGGCCACTTCATCACCGACGATGTGGCGGCGGAGTTGCGGCGGCTGGGCAACGTGACGCCGCTGATTTCGGTCGAAGGCTCAGAAATCGTCAGCGATACGCGCCGTGGCCGATCGGGCGTGCTGAGCCAGACGATGCTGGGATTGCAAACCGCGCTGCGCCACAAATTGATGGTCGGCGTTTGCACCAGCGTCTGCAAAACCAACATCGACGACCTGGTGAATGATGCCTGGGTCGATCGGCTGATCGAGATGGGCGTGATGTATTGCTGGTTCCACATCTATCGTCCGGTGGGCCCCGAACCGAATCCGGACCTGGCGCTTTCGAGCGCCGAGCAGCGGCGGGTTCGCCAATTCGTGGTCGATACGCGAGTCAACAAACCGATCGTGGTGATCGACGCCTATCACGACGATGCCGGTAACGCTCTCTGTCCAGCCGTCACCGGTTTTACGCACCACATTGGCCCTTGGGGCGACATCGAACCGTGTCCGGTGATTCAATTGGCTAAAGAGTCGATTCACGACGACCGACCGCTGGCCGAGACGTTCAATGATTCGGCGTTCTTGCGTGATTTCCGCGAATTGACCGCTGGCAAAACTCGCGGTTGCGTGATCATGGAACGGCCCGACTTGCTGGTCGAGTTGGCCGAGCGGCATGGGGCGCGCGATACGACGGCGCGGAAAAAAGTGATTGATGAATTGAAAAAGGTCCAGCCGCGGCGCAGCCAATACCAACCGGGTGATGAGATTCCCGAACGGAGTTTTGTTTATCGCTGGGCAAAGAAGTATGCGTTCAATGATTTTGGCGCCTACGGTCGCCACTTCGACGCATCACAATATCGCGACCCTGATAACCAGACGCAATCTTATGAATCACAAACCGCGTCAGGACCATCGTTGCCGGTGACGAAGGTATAAGTTTTTTCCGCTGCGGACGCTTCGACAGGCAACGTCAAAGGCTTGCCTGTTGATCATTTCAACGGCGTGATGGCAAAAACATACAACCGGACCTACAGGGGGAAGGTCGCTGGGCCGATGTACTCGGTGGCTACAACCACATCGTCGTACCAAACCGTGCGTGTCGTTCCGCCGCCGGATCGTGCATAACCGTCTGGCTCCAGCCAAAGCGAAAGCTGCACCTTGTTCACCTTCAGTGCGTCGGTTGAACGCCAATGGATATTGCGAAACTCGCCGCACTTTTTGCCGTCGATCCAACAATCCAGTTCGCCATCGTCGCGGCCCGCCGTGTTCGCCTTGACACGCCATTCGACACAAACCCAGGTTTCCCGTTTCGGTACCTGATCGGGTTGCGGCTGGAACCAATTGCCCCAGTGCTTGCCGCGACCATCCGCTTTCATCTTCCACCAATAGGCATAGAAAATCAGAGCCCCAGGCGGGTCCCACTGACGCGGACCGATCGGCTCCAGCGTTGCCCAAAAGAACTTGTCGCCATCAGGCGCGAGCCCGGCGCCCTTGAATCCCCCTTTGCCAGCGTCGGCCATGAAGCCGCTGCCGCCATGGCCGTGATAGCCATAATCAGCGCCATAGCGAACGTAATGACGCATATAGATTTCGTCGTGGCCAGGTTTAAGCCATTTAACAAGCGTCACATCTTCGTGACCGTCTTTGCGGAGCTGGACTTTTGCCGAGCGTTTGCCACGTGCGATCGACTTGTCCATCTCCGCCTCTAACGGTTGGGCGTTATTGGTCGCGCCACGCCCCTTGCGAAGATTGATTTCGTCCCATGCGGCGCCGATCTTGCTGTCTTCGAAGTTGTCATGCAGCAGAACAGACTTATCGTTGCCAATGCCAACATCACCGCGGTACTTCGCAGCCAGGCCCATTTCTTGGCCAAACGCAGTATCCAATAGGAAAGTACTGCCGGAAAGAAAAAGTGCGAAAACAGAAGCACCGACGTTTAAAAATGTTTTTTGCATCGTCGTTACCGATGAATTGAGTTGCAAATTTTGTGTTCAGTGGTGGCATGCGCGTCCGATTCGCATCCGCCGTTTATCTGTTCTATTTCAACAACGTTAAACCGGTTAAATCTTTTGTTTGCGGGCCAGTCACCAGGCTAGCGGCGTAACCGCTGGCGAAGCAGGCGGTGATTCCACATGCGGTGTAAAGATAGCCGTTCAGTGGAGTGAATTGCCATAGGTAGATCATCGTAATCGAGCCGATCGCTGCGCCGCAAATCGCTCCGGTCGCAGTCGTTCGCTTGGTTCCCACGCCAAGGATAAACAAGCCGCCGAGCACGCCCATGAACAGTCCAATCACTTTAATGAAGGCATCGAATAACGACCGGATATTGGGATCAACAAAGACTAGCCCAAGGCCCGTGCCGAGAATGCCAACGATTAAAGTTACAACTTGCGCGGTAACCAGGTAACCACGTTCGTTTGGGCACCAGCCCAGCGGTCGTGCGATGTCGGTAACGAGCGTTGTCGCGGTAGAGTTCATACTGGTCGAAACGGTCGACTGTGCGGCGGCGAATATGCCGGCAACGATCAAACCAGCGATGCCTGCGGGCACTTGGCTGGCGATGAAGTAAGGAAAGATTTGGTCTGTCGTGATCGTCGGATCCAAACGCTCCGGGTGCGATCGATAATAAGCGAACAGCGCGGTGCCGATTCCGAAAAAGAGCATCGTTGCGGGAATCGTCATCACAGCGTTTGTGGTGATCGACCTGGCGGCTAATTCTTCGGTTGCTGTTGTCATATAACGCTGCACCACGGCTTGGTCAGCTGTATAAGACGACAGGTTTTGGCCGATCGCGCCGATGACAACGACCCACAGGGCAAGTTGTGCTGAGGTGGCATCGGTATGAAATTGTGCGATGCGAAACTTGTCATGCTCGACCGCCGCCTCGACCGCCCCCGACCATCCGCCTTCGGTGCCCGTGATCAACATCGCCAGTGCGAAGATCGCCCCGCCCAACAATACGAAGGTCTGCAGAGTGTCGGTCCAGATTACTGCTTCGATTCCGCCAAGCGTGCAGTAAATGATGCTCAGCACGCCCATCAACAAGACGGATTGGGTCGGAGTCAGCGGAGTGGCTACGGCGATCGCGTAACCGGTCAGCGACATTACAACGCCCATACGAAAAATATGGAAGAAAGTAAAACTGAGGCTGCCGAAACGCCGTACTGTGGCGCTGAATCTTAGTTCCAAATACTCATAGGCGCTGGTAACATCCAGCCGTCTGTAGAAGGGCAATGCAACGAAGATCGCAACGATGGCGACGGCGGGAATCATCAGGTTTCCGACCGAATAGACCCAGTCCTGCGCGAAAGCTTTAGAAGGAATGCCGGTGAACGTCAGCGATGAAAGCATGGTGGCAAAGATGCTGCAACCGGCTGCCCACCATGGGATCTGCTTACCGCCGCGAAAGTAGTCATCGGTGCTCTTGTTCTTCCACGCGAAATAGATCCCAACACCGACCATCGCTAGCAGGTATCCGAACAGGACGGCATAGTTCAGCATTCCGAAGGATCGAATCAGTGGTTTGGGCGATACCAGCCAAACCGCAGCGGTTCGTACCCGAGGCCTGAGTTCGCCGCTTGCGATCACAATGGCGTCGTTCCACCAGACGGCAGTTGTCGTCACTTGATTCGCAGGTGTCGAGGCGACCGTGGCCCATGTATCGGTTATCGTGTGGTATGCCAGCATATCGCGGGGGAATCCGGGATGATTGTCCTTCAACAATTCTGTCTGGTCGTAGAGCGCCCCGTGATCGCCGCTGAGTACCCAAAGATGACTCTGGCCGACAGGAACCGCGGTTCCCGCCATCACGCATCGTGGGACATCGGCACGTTGACGAAACTGTTTTGTCCGCAGATTGAACTCCCAAACGTCGGTCAAAAACTTGATAGTATCATTTTCTGGTCCACGGCCGCTGATCACATAAATGCAATCATCAAAACCATTGTGCTGGGCAATCGTAAGATTGAATGCACGTTTGGGGCCGGGGATGTCGTCCAGCCGTTGCCAAGTCGCTCGCTTATCCGCCAGATCCAATTTATAAAGATGATTGGTGGCCGATTCGATACCGTTTGCCGTTTGGCCGCCAGCCAGGTAAACCGATTTGCCAGAGATGGCGGCTTGGGCATACGCCAGCGGATGTGGCAGGTCGGGCATATCGACCGACTCGATCGCTTGGGTCGCCGTGTTCCAGCGCAACATGAATACAGATTGAAATGTTGATTCGGCATCATTGCCACCGATGCAAAGCACTCCGTCGGGCGTTGAAACGGATGCGCCATAAGCGGTCTTTCTTGGCAATTTGCCGCCCGATTTCCATGTGGGACCGTTTGGTGTTTTGACGAGTACATGGATCGCGTCGTGCCAACGTTTAGGGTTGTCCCAAACCGGGCGAGCAAAGTTGGCTCCGCCAGCGACGATCATTGCGTCGTTGTGGACGCCGATAAATGGCCCTGCGACGCCCAGCGGGTCTGGCAAGTCGGGCAGCGATTGCCAATCGACTTCTGCGTGTGCAGGGAGTGTCAAAAAAGCGGTATAGAGAAACGCGACGAGTAATAAGATTCGCAGCATGGATACTGACCCGCCAGCGTTGAAGTATAGGAACCCAGAGGTGGCTGGTTCAGAGTAGGATTGCGTCAAAGAAACCGATCGCTTCGAGTTCCTTGCGCAATTGATTGATCGCGAGAGTCGGCATGGGTGTAATGGGCAAGCGTGGCGGTCCGCAATCGATCCCAATCATTTCCATCATCAATTTTTGCGCGGCCCGGGGGCCGAACGGCACAAATGTCCGGACGATTGTTTGGGCCACGGACTGATGACGGCGCGCCGCATCGAGGTCGCCACGTTGATAAGCGGCGATCAAACGATGGTAGATCGCAGCGCTGAAGTTATAGGTGCTGCCGACCGCTGCGGTTCCGCCGGCAACCAAGCCGCTTAGCAACATTTCGTCGACACCCCACATGATTTCAAACCGTTCTGGGTCGAATTCGACGCAAGCTTGATAATCATGAATGCTGGGCGAAGTGAATTTTAATCCTCGCAGGTTTTCGATTTTCGCGCCACCGAAGCGCAAGAAATCGAGCGGATTGAGGTTCACGCCCGTGACGCTGGGGATGTGGTAGTAATAAAACGGCAGTTCGGGTGCTCCGCTGGCGATGACGGCCATCGAATCAACCAGCGTTGTGATCGAATCGGGTTTGAAGTAAACCGGTGTAATGGCGGAAATTGCATCGGCGCCGGCGGCCTGAGCGGCTGCGGCCAACTCTTTTGCTTGGCGAAGGCTTTCGCAGCCGACTTGCACGATCACCGGCACGCGACCGG